>NZ_BAABDL010000145.1:0-15560 GCF_039539605.1 Amphibacillus indicireducens
TCGGTTGTGAAGCTAATCGTCTCTTATCCAGAATCGTGGTAAACATCGGTTCATATTTTAATTCATCCGCATGATCGTCTGTATGATAGCCGGCAATATGTTGATAAATTTTTTGAATGACAACATCATGGTTGGTATGTTCTCGGTGGTCTACAGGGTCTTTGACTTGAAGGGTTTCTTGAATAGACTGGCTTAATCCAATCTTTTCATCGAACTCTTTATACAATAATAGCCCTGAGTCTGAGGTTAAATTTCCACCATCAAAATTAACTTTGATCATTTTGTTGAAATTAAGTGACTTTTCGATTACACTTTTCATTATGGAGCCCTCCTTGAATTGTGTTTGTTTAGTCACTTATACAATATCAAAGATCGGGCTCCTTTTCACTTAATTAGTGAAATGCCAAATGTTCTTTTTTTATTGATTTGATGCAGTTTCTTAAGGGTTTGTGGTGGGACTGTGAATAATCTGGGGTAAATATTAGCATTCAAGCTTTGTGTTTATGTTAAAAAAGTGCGTACTTTTTTTAGTTTTTAGTACATGTACACCAGTTTACAAGTTTGACTAAGCTACCCAATCCTTATTGAGGAAGCCCTGAACAGATTCTTTAATTGTAGAATAAATTTTAGCACTTTCGAAGCTCAATACGAAACTGTCAAATATTAATTCTTTTGTAATTTGAACGCCTACAGTTCTTTTGATCAATTGTGGACTTTTGAATTGATACTTTTCGTATCTTTTGTCCATGAAGGGTAACAAACACGCAAAAGTATATGCTACAAACAATAGATTAACATATCTTTCGATTGCGGCCTTGTTTCTCACCATATAGTTACCGAAGGACCAAAAAAATTTATGCTGGTAAAACATCACCTCGATGTTCCATCTCATTCGATAAGTAGTCAGTGTTTTACTGGTACATTCATCTTCATTTTGATCAGTCAATGCTTCTTTGGTATTTAGGGCGGTATTTATAGTTTTAATTTCATCAGGATTGATGCTGCTAATAAAAACTCTTATGGATGAGAACGGTTTAATATCTGTAGCGGTTACTGTAACGTAAATAGGTTCTTCAAATAAATTAGTCATTACTTTCTTCTCAGCAACATAGTATTCACCTATCTTAGTGTAGGAAAATTCTCTGGCATTTAGTTTTCTACCTTTTTTTCTAGGTCTCCCCCTTTTCCCCGTAGGAGCTGGAGGAAGATCATATATGGCAGTATCATGACGTACTGCACCTACGACTTCTAGATTATCAAATTCTTTTACAGTATCTAGGATAGATCCTTTACTATACCAGCTATCACACAATAAAATTACTTGAAACATCTCAAGTTGAGGCATGATACATTTAATTATTTGTGATGCCATTTCAAGTTTGTTCTGCTCCTTTGAATACAGGCGATAGCCTATTGGTATACTTAAGTACTTCGCTTTATCTTGGTAATATAAAGGAATATTCAACATCACAGATACAAAGCAATGACCATTAAGATATTTGGTTCCATTCTTTTTTGTATGGTCAAAATGTTTAACATAACAATCAAATTTAGCACCGTATTTTGCTTGAAGAGTATCATCAATTGTTATAAATAAGGTGTTCTGTCTTAATTTTTCTGGTATCAAGGATAAAGCGATAGCAACTGTGATAGTGGTTAGGGCTTCTATTGGAAATTTTGAATAGGATAAAAAGTAATATATTGAATTCAGAACCTTATCGGTGTGTTTCTTGATGAAACTATCATAAACAAATTGTATAGATCTTACTTCTTCTGTGCAGAGGATCCCCATAATGAGCCAGTAGAAAATATCAAAGCTCCGCTTCTTGAAAACTGATCTATACTGCATTAAATATTGATGTAATGTTTGTTTCATTGAATTACTGGAAATACTAATCATATCAGATACCTCCTAGGGTGTTGTTTTGTGATGAGATTAGTATTCCTAGGATTTAGGTATCTGTTTTTGTTATTTTATGGAATTGTTTTTTCAAATCACTACATTACTTGTAAAGTGGTGTACATGTATTTAGTAGTTAAAAAACAAATTGACAATAGAATAAGTTTGATATATAATTTATTTTAATATTTAAGCTTGATGGTTTCAATATCACTATAAATGTTAAATGTATTAGCATTATGATAATATTTGATTGTCTATATGAAAATACCGAATGGCTTTATAAATTTCATTGAAATTAAACAGTATACTACGTGTGGTAATTAAATATATGGAATTTCTTTATTAGGAGGGGAAAACCATAAAAAAAGGTCAGTTAGAAGCCGAAATAAGTAGAGCATTAACTCAATGGGAAAAGGATTTTTTGGGTAGAGGGTCTGTAACGGTTAAGACTGACATTCTCAGAGACATGGTCATTGTGGTCTTAAAGGGTATCTTAACACCTGCAGAATATAAACTCTCGGAAACACTAGAAGGTTTATTGTCAATAAAAAAAATCCGCGCTAACTTAGTTGAGGTAGGTAGAGATAAACTAGGTGGAATTATTACAGAACAAACTGGTGAAGAAGTTATATCTTTCCATACAGATATTAGTACTAGAAATGGTGAAAGAGTTATGATATTTAAATTAACTTCTGATTTGGAGAAAAAAATAATGCTTTAATAAACATATATACTGGGAGAACTGAGAAAGTCCATTTATGAGTAAACTAAATGAACAGTTGAAGTTAAACCGACTATTTTTAATGTAAGGAAGTATCGCCACTAACTATAAGTGCGATAACTTCCCCTGTTAAAATGGTCGGTTTTTTTATTTTTCCCCCAAGACTATACAATCTAATATAAGTTGATTGGCAAATGAAATGCATAAATTTGCTTGTTGTGTAAGAGGTGAAGTAATTAAAGTGTTAAAAGAATAAGGAGAAAAAGCTTTATAAAATACATTACAAAGTAGGGTGACAAAATGAGTTCTTTAGAAATTGCTTTTAGCAACATGGCATCTCCAGCGATATTATTTTTTATACTAGGGGTCATTGCGGTCTCTGTTAAATCAGATTTGGAAATACCGGATTCGATTGGTTCAGCTATAACGTTATATATTTTAATATCTATCGGACTAAAGGGGGGCGTATCAGTTAGTAAAACTGGCGTTCAGGGATTAATAATATATGCTTTAGCCGCGGTCATTATTGGTATTGTAATTACTACTCTAGTATATGTTATAATGTCTAAGATTGGATTTGATTCGTCTAATGCCGGATCGATAGCAGGGCATTATGGGGCATGTAGTAGTGTAACCCTTACATCAACTTTAGTTTTTCTGCAACAAACAGGAGCTAATTTTGAGGAGTTTGTACCTGCTTTATACCCTTTCATGGATACCGCAGCATTAATTACTGCTATTATTCTGGGCTATACGGGCTTAAAGAAGAAATCTACAGAAACAGATAAAAGTGAATACGCCATAAAAGACATATTACGTATTTCTTTAACAGCTAAAACGACATTAATGATCTTTGGTGGTTTTCTAATTGGGCTTATCTCAGGTGTTGAAGGTACAAAAAGTCTTATGCCATTTTATGATAATATTTTCAAGGGAGTATTTACAGTTTTTATGCTTAATATAGGGCTACTTACCGGTTCAAGATTATATGAATTGAAAAATGTCAGACCAATTACATTTTTATTAGCGATTATCCTACCACCAATCCACGCTACTATCGCCATAATTTTAGCTACTTTTATTGGCTTGAGTCCTGGAGGAGCAACAATATTGGCAGCCTTAGCCAGTGGTGCGTCCTATATAACTGCACCTGCAGTGATGAGAGATACTTTCCCTGATGCTAATCCATCTTTAGGTCTAGCCATAGCTTTAGGGATTGTTTTTCCATTTAATATTATACTTGGAATTCCACTTTATTATCATTTAGCAATTATGATTTCTCAATTTATTAAATAGGAGTGGTTCAACGTGTTAAAACAGGTAGAAAAACTAATAATAATAACTGAAAGAATAATAATTTCTAAAATAATAAAATATATAGAGTCTTTAGAAATTAAAGCTTACACTATTTATCACGATGTCTCAGGACAAGGTCAAAGAGGTATGAGGTCAGTATCTGGAGGGCTTAGCAGGTTGGGTGAAAATATAAGAATAGAAATAATAATTGAGGATGAAGAACAAGCTGTGGAAGTGGCTGAAAAGATATACAATAAATATTTGTCTTCAAGGTATGCCGGAATAGTATATTTAGAAAAAATTCGAGTAGTTAAGTAATTATACAAAAACACCCAGTATATCTATATAGAAGGAGTTTAGCTAATGGATAAAAGGAAAATTATTCACTCTCTTTTCAAAAATCGTGTAGCGATATTAGCAACGATGCATAAAAAAGAAGAAGTAATATCACCGATACTAGAAAATGAATTAGGAATTGAAATTGTTGTTCCTGAAGGATTTAATACGGATCAGTTTGGGACATTTACTGGAGATATAGAGCGTATGGGTGATCAATATGATGCTGCTAGACATAAGGCAATGGGAGCTATGCACTTATATGATAAAACCTTAGCTTTTGCCAGTGAAGGTTCCTTTGGCCCCCACCCAGTCATTCCATTTTTACCATTTAACCGAGAAATAGTAGTATTAATTGATAAGGAGAATGATATAGAAATCAGTGGCATTACAACCACAACAGAAACTAATTATGGTCATAAGGTAGTAAGAAACTTTCAAGAGGCCTATGAATTTTCCGTAGAAAAAGGATTTCCAGAGCATCGAGTTGTTATAAAAGTGAATCAGTTTACAAGTGATAAAAATCATATGATTAAAGGTATAACAAATAAAGCGGATCTTGAAAATGCGGTTGAATTTGCTCTAAAGAATTCTTATGATGGAGAAATATATATAGAAACTGATATGAGAGCATTATATAATCCAACTAGAATGAGAAGTATTGAGGCTGCTACTAATAATCTTATTAAGAATATGGTTAGGGTGTCAAAACCTAACCATAGGATACTCTCTCTTTTCTGTCATGGCTTAGATTGCGAAGCAATCATATTGTTTTTTATTGTTTAATGCAAGATTTTAATATGGTATAATGGGTAGTATAAAAAGGAAATTAGGTGAATCGATTGAAATTAGAATTAAGGGATATTCAAAAAAGTTTTGGCAACCAGTCTGTATTAAAAGGCTGTTCCTACACTTTCGAACAGGGAAACATTTATGGTTTGCTCGGCCGTAACGGTGCAGGTAAAACCACCTTATTTAATATTTTGTATGAAGAAATGAAACAAGATTCCGGGACATTTACCTTGCATATTGACGGAAAAGAACGGGCCGTTGATCCGGAAGATATCGGTATGGTCTTTACAGATAATTACTTACCAGAGTTTTTAACAGGTTATGAATTTGTTTCCTTTTTCTTGGATTTACATAAACAGGAGAATCAGTTAAGTGTAGATGAATACTTGGATATCGTCAGTATTGATGAAGAAAGCCGTCATCGCATTATAAAAACGTATTCGAGTGGGATGCAGAGTAAGTTGTCTCTTTTAACAGTGATTATCACCCAGCCAAAAATCATTCTACTAGACGAGCCATTAACGGCAGTGGATGTCGTCAGCGGGATAGAGTTAAAACAATTATTCATGAATCTGAAATCAGAATCGATTATTATTTTATCGACCCACATGCTTCAGTTAGCTGAGGACATGTGTGATGAATTAGTTCTTCTAAAAGGCGGTCTCCTCTCTTCCATGGAGGACTTCAGATCGGAAGAACAATTCGAAAAACAAATCATACAGGCCTTGAGTGAGGAGTCGAGTGCTTTATGACGGCTTTATTTTTGACCATTTTCAATATGCAGTTTCGCTTTAATTACAATAAAGTCATTTATTATTTCCAGAAGTTTCCCGTTTTAGGGAAGCACATTCCGGATAGTTTATATAAAGGCACCCAAGCTAAAAAGTCTTTATCGATTCTTTTGCTTGTTTTTACTGTACTTCAGAACCTGATAAAAAAAATTCTTTTTTTCAGCTTTTTATTTATGTTGAGCCATGCGATTCTTTCAGTCACTGATAGAACTTCTCTGACCCAACCGACTATTTTTATCAGTCTGCTTTTATTTAATGTCCTGATTTCTGGCACGGCAAGTAAAACACTTTTTATTAATACAGCAAGCCAACAGGATTTAGTAGCAATCAAATTATTTAGAATCCCGCCGAAAGCTTATTATTTGGCACAGTTTATGTTTGAGTACATCCAGTATATTGTGTTCAATAGTCTCGTCGGTGGGGTGTTCTTCTACTTGCAAGACATCCCCGTTTGGTATGCTCCCCTGCTGTTTATTTGTGTAGCTGGCATCCGCTTATTTTCTCAAGCGACAGCCATACAATTTTACCGATGGGGCCTGAATCCAAAGAAAGAGTTTTGGACATGGGTAATGATCCTGGCATCTGTAATTAGTTGGAGTGTGTCAGTTGTTATCATTCACTTTGATCTCTATCTTCCAGTGACTTTGATACCTTCTGTCTGGTTTATATTATTCAGTACACTTTTATTTGTTTTGGGTGTTTTGGGTTGGAAGCATGGCAATGTTCTAAATCCAATTGCTTATCAAGCACTAAGTTTTGAGACATTAAAAACACATATGAATGCCGTTGAGACTATTAATGCAACGGGTGTCACTTTGGAAGAAACCGATTATAAAGGGATTCGAAATAAAGAAGCATTGGAAAGTAAAGTCGGCATCGACTATTTAAATGCCCACTTTTTTGAAAGAACCAGGCATCACCTTAAAAAGCATATTCGCAGGCGTTTCCTGTTTACTTTTTTTGGCGTCCTCGCTCTTCTCATTTTGTATGTTGTTGTCGGAGAGTCTATTCCAGACTCGCAAACCTTTCTCTATGGCATGAGCTTTATTAGCTTCATTGCTAGTCAATATTTCTATTACGGTGAAGAGTTTTCGAAGTTTTGTTTTTATAACCTCGACCGCAAGTTAATGAAGTACCGTTTTTACCGCAATCCGGACATTGTGATGGCATCGATTAAAATACGGTTCATCAAAGCATTGAAATTAAATACGCCTGTTTTGCTTGTGTTAATGAGCGCCACGACTCTATTGTTTGTCTTGTCAGAGACTATTGCCTTATGGGCCCTTTTACTCACCCTTGGCTTCCAAGTCTTACTGATGGTTTTTTTCAGCTTAAATTATCTGATTCTTTATTATCTGTTGCAGCCATATACGGAATCAATGAAAACCAAAAGTCCGGTGTATACAACGATTAACTCTGTTTTTCTCATCCTTTTTTTCGTTGTTATCTATTCGGACGTGGCCCTGTTACCGGTGATTGTCCCGATACTGGCTCTCTTTATGATGATTTACCTGCCGATTGGATTATTAGCCGTTTACAAACTGGCACCCACACAATTTAAATTACGATTATGAGGTAATGCCAAAAGTTCTATGAAAAATCAGATTATTCCTGTTCGAAGGTATGATATTCCCAAATAGGATACTTTTTTAAATGACAAAGATGTTTTTTAAAAGTTTTCAAGCGGAATTAAGCGAAGAAAAGAATCTGAATTTTAAAAATGGATAACACAAAAAGACCCTCCTGTTTTAGCTTTTTTAAACAAGTTGGTTAAGGAAAGTAACCTTTATTCAGCTGAGGTGCTTTTAAGGAGACCATTCCCTAAGTTTAATAACCGAATCCATTTGTCAGGCATATTTTCAACACCGTCATGAACATAAGGTATCCGAACGGGAACTTTATTGTCTAATGCTTGATGAGGTCTTAAAAAATTGAAACAAGCCGTAAAACAGGCGATATGGGCTCGTGCACCGTTTTGTGATTTGAAACCGTGTGTTCCTCGATAATTCCCTTTGTATGTACGGTTTAATCGTTCGATTATTTGTTTAAGGGGACGGTATTCTTTTGAGACGTCGTCTTCGTTGGTTAATCCAATAACTTGTGTCACATCAAACTGAAAACCGTGTTGGGATAGATAATGTTGAGCTAATTTGTAAATGGGATTACCATCAACGACGAGGTTCAGATCTTCTGGTACGCCTTCTAAGGCGTAATGAGACAGCACATCGTGAACAGCCCTTATCGCCAACTCGGTATTGCGCTTAGCTGATAAACGTTGGGATAAGATAATTTTCTTTTTAGCATCAAAGAAATAACAGATATAGTTCCACTTTCCTTTGACGCGTATATAAGTCTCATCTCCACAAATCTCATTTGATAGCTCGTAAGGATAATCTTGAGTGAGAGGTAAGAGTTGCGCACCTGCTGCTGAAGCATAGTTTAAGACCGTTTGGCGACTGATCTTCACCCCGTGAAGGTCATAAAGTAAAGCGGCTACTTTTGGGGCTGGCAACCCATAGTTCACATGAAGCGTAAGGATTTCCCTTAATAATCGAGGAGACGCATGAATCTTTGCTAAATCAACAGGCGCTTTGATTAATCCGTAGGATTTAATGTCTTCGAGATTTAAGTGAAAAGACCGGTAAATATAACGTAGCTTAAAATAATAAGGAGATGTTTCAAAAAGCTCTTTTTGCTTATCAGTTAAGTTAGTTCGCTCTTGCTGGTAGTAAGGGCAGAGATTGTTTCGACATTTATAGATATCAAATTCAGTCCGCTCTTTAATTTTATCCAGATGTTTTTCGCAATGTGGACAGAACAACTGAATGTCTTTAGAAAATCGATTCTTTTCATGAAATCGGGCATCACATACTTTGCACAAGTATTGCCCTTTATTCCCATTGTTTTTGTAGAGATAGTCATGTGGGGCTCCACACTTGGGACAACGAACAGACTCGGGCACGGCAGTAGATGAGTTATGTCGGCGTACTTTTTTTATAGGTTTGCTAACATCTTCAGCTTCTTTTAAGAGGTCCTTGTAATTAAGGCGCTCAATTTCTACAACATTAGGCGGATCATCGAGTGTCATTTTCTTATAATCAAGCTTGGTAATATCTGTTCCTTTACTCGGACGACCAGTGTCGTCCTCAAGCCAATTAATATAATCACTTAATTTATTTATTAATTGGGCTTGCCACTTGATTTTTTCAATCAAATACATGATAATTTGAAGTAGATTAGGCATCTCTTTTCTCTCCTTTTAAATGGGTTTGCATGACTTCATTTTATCAAAAAAGGGGAGGGAGAGGTGCTTTTTTGTGCAAAAGATTGATTTACAAGCAATAAACGAAGAAATTAACTATAAAATGGTTAGGGTGTCAAAACCTAACCGGTTTACTACTTTTCCTTGTTAACAGTGCGATTTTGCCCGCTCTTTTGGTATAATAGACGTATCAAAATGCTGACGGAAGGTGCTATCATGTCGTTTAAACCAAATAATAAAAACGAAATGGATTTATTTAATGATTCTTACATTCAGACTTCTGAACGAACAAAAAAATGGATAAAAAATTCATGGGCAGAACCCTTTGCCCAACTAATTTTTCCGGCTATCAATGAAAAGCGCTTTGAAATCCTTTATCACGAAGAGAATGGTCGTCCGAATACACCGATTAACTATATTCTAGGTGCACTTATTCTGAAAGAAATTCTTTCTTTGACGGATGAGGATTTAAAACTTCGTTGCCATACAGACATTGCGATTCATCATGCCCTTCATTCAACCAGCTGGGATGACCAACCCGTTAGCGATCGAACGTTTAGTCGTTTCAGAGAACGGTGTTACCTGTATGAATTAGAAACAGGCATTGATCTGATTCAAGCAGAAATGGAAGCTTTGTCCGATAAACTTATGGAGTATTTCGAAATCAACCCAACGAAAAAGCGAATGGACAGTCTAATGATTGCTTCCAACACGCGAAATCTGTCTCGACTCGAATTACTTTATACGTGTATCGAAAGAGTCGTCCGTAAAATAGAAACACTATATCCCTCTTTTGAATTGAGTGCGTACCAACAGTACCTCGATTCATATCATGAGAATGAGTTTATTTACCATAGTGATCAACCGTATGATGAAAAATTACAAGTCATCCTTTTGGATGCTTTTGGATTGAAAGAAACATTTGAATCCACATTAAAAGAGGACACAGACTTTCATCTTCTTTGTCGTGTCATCAATGATCAAACAACAACAGATGAGGATGGGACTATTTCTCTAAAAAAGGGGAAAGAGATCAGTCCCACAAGTCTTCAAACACCGATTGAACCAGAGGCCACTTATCGTTATAAATCTGGGAAACATCACAAAGGTTATGTCGCAAATATTGTAGAAACGGTTGATGAAAATCTTTCCTTCATCACGCACTATTCTTTTGATGCGAATATACAAAGTGATGTTCATTTTGCCTATGAAGCGATTGAAAAATTGGGTAAACAAGAAGAACCAACAGTTCTTGTATCTGATGGTGCCTATGATTCTGAAGACGCAAGAATCTTGGGTAAAACCAATGGGATTGATCTCGTAACTACCGAATTAAAAGGACGCTCACCGAATCCTGCTTACGCAGGCATTATCATCGATGAAGAAAAGAATATGGTCGAACTTCCCGATGGGTTAAAAGCCCAATCGGTTAGTTATTATGAGAAAACAGACATGTATCGAGCGGTCTTTGATAAAGCGGACTGTTCCTCAGCCTCAGATAACCAAGAAGCCTATGGCATGATGAAAGAACAAAAGAAAACAAACGTCTTAATGATTTCACCAAGGATGATTCAGCGAGCCAATCAAGCAAAACAGATGAAGACGAAAGAATTCCTCAAATATACTTATTTTAGAAACGGAGTAGAAGGCATTCCTTCTGTTCTTCGACGCGCTTACGATATCGACCGAATTCCATTCAGGGGACGAGTGCGTAAAAAACACAGTCTTGGGATAAAAATAATGGCAATAAACGCTAAAAGAGCCATCAAACACCAACACAATCAGGAAAAAGTGATGGCATAAAGAGGAGTCCCTCTTTTATTTTTTAAAACTGTATACTTTTGAGCATTTCAAGTTGATTAAGTGCTTAAAATTATGGGGTTTTGACACCATAATCAGAATATATTCAATCTCTGCCCGAAATGTGGATGGCCAGGTTTTAAGTTGATAAATAAAAAGGAAGGGTTACCTTGTAGCTGGTGTGGCCTCCCTACTAAATTAGCACTGTCATATCACTACAATTGCAAAAAATGTGGATATACTGAAGAAAAATTATATCCAAATGGAGCAAAACAAGCAGATCCAGGAAACTGTCAATATTGTAATCCATAAATTATTAAAAAATTAAAATTAAAATAAAAAAACTTGTTATATTACTGTAAAGAAGCACTTTATTCCCTCAAAAAACAGCTCGCTTTGTTTACATTCTTCCAGATTAAAGACTGTACTTTCCTGAAGTAATATGCTAAATTTTTGCATATTAAAAGGGGGAGTTTTTTTATGATCATTTTACACGACTTTAAAATTGAAATTGAAGAATACAATGCACGGGGAAAAAAGAATTGCTTTCCAATATTCGAACGTTGTCCTGGTTGCGACTGTATTTCACAAGGGAACTTACATAGAAATGGATTTTATTTCCGGTATGGGTTAAAAGAAGACAAGGAATTTTATATTCCTATCTGTCGTTTAAGATGCTTGTCTTGTAAAGTGAGTATTTCGATTTTACCCAGTTTTCTTATCCCTTATTTCCAACATACATTACATATGATTATTACGCTGTTTTAGACCCACCTATACGCTAGAATGAGTCCTTCAATATCCATTCCGAGTCCACTTGTTCGTTCTTAGAGTCCACTAAATAGCCACGCTCGGTGAAAGCGTGGCTTGTGTGACAGGATTTAGTTGGTACTTGCTTTAGCTAACTGTTCTCGCATATTTAATTGACCTGTATCAAACCATACGGCATTATGCACGATTCTATCCATGATGGCGTCCGCATGAACACCGCCTCCTAATCTTTTATGCCAATCTGACTTTCTAAATTGTGTACAATAGATGGTGGAGCCGGAGTCGTAGCGACGTTCAATGATTTCGAAGAGAAATTTCAGGTCATCTTCTGATAAATCATCTAGTAGCCATTCATCTTATGGAAAGTAATTTATTATGCAAAGTCAGACGCTAATACAGTTGATTTCATACACTTTTTTTGTTTCTAACTTTACATAAATATAGTATCCTAAATCCAAAAGGAGGAAGAGATGATGGATACTATTGAAGCTTTGATAAGGAGTGCCACTTTACATTTAGATGATTTGGGTTACGCTGAAGGAACAAAAATTCGCTATAAGGGGTGTTGGAATCGCTTCAAAAAATATGCCAATTTGAAAAATGTTCAGGATTTTTCTCTTGAATTTGGTTATAAGTTTTTGGCAGATCACTATAGAGTCGATTTTGATCTTACATTAACACATTTTCAAAGGTTTACTGTCCGCTGCATTAAAGTATTGAATGAATTTTCTGAAGACAAACCATATATTCAATGCTATCAACGGAAAGGGCTTCAAGTTCCCGACTGTTTCTTTGATCTTCTTATGAATTATATCGAAAACCTTCAAATTTCCGGCTTGGCATCTCGAACCATTCAGGGAAAGCGAATTACCTTAACGCAATTTCTTTGTTTCCTTGAAACAAATGGGATTAATGAGATTTCAAAGGTACAACCGCAAATTGTTTTGAGATATATTGAATTATTAGTGGATTATGCGACCTCTACTGCGGCTACTATTTTGTTTACCTTGAGAGACTTCTTTAATTTTATCAGTGTAAATAATTATAACGGCTACCATTTAACTCGACTTTTCCCAGTGATTCGATCAAATAAGTTTGAAAGACTACCATCTTACTATACAGTTGAGGAAATCCGAGATGTACTTGCTAGTGTGGATCGAAGTACAACGATTGGTCGGCGTGATTACCTTGTTTTGGTATTGGCTATTCAGTTTGGGTTACGCGCAGGAGACATCAGAAAATTGAAACTAGATGATATTAAATGGCACATAGATAAGATTGAATTTATTCAAGAGAAAACGAAGAATCCCCTGCAACTGCCATTGAGTGATAATGTAAAATATGCATTGATTGATTATTTAAAGAATAGCCGACCACTATCTGATGATCCTCATATTTTCCTTAGGCAACGGGCACCTTATAGGTGTTTTGTAAAAGGGAATGTATTTTGGAGCATCATTAATAAATATTTAAATTTGGCTAAAATTGAGACAAAAGACAGAAAACAGGGCCTTCATGCAATGAGGCATAGTTTGGCTAGTAACCTTCTAATAGGCAATACACCTTTGCCGATTATTACTGGGATTCTGGGACATGAGAATTCAAATACGACCAAAATGTATCTTTGTATAGATATCGAACAGCTCCGTACCGTAGGTTTGGAGGTGCCTTTATGATAAACAAAGAGAAGGAGTATATTTTTGATGGACCATTTGCTGAATATTGCTCAATGTATGTCGATTATAAAAAAGGAATGGGCTACAAATTTCAGACATCATCCTACTATCGGTTAAGACAGATTGATAATTACTTTAAAAAGTATGAACTTAAGCAACAGTTGCTCACCCAAAAGATGGTGGATGATTATGTGAGTAGAAGAGGGAATGAATCTCCTAAAACGCAACATCAAAGGATGAGTACTATCCGACAGTTTGCACTTTTCATGAATACGTTGGGTTTCAATTTTTATATTTTCCCACAAACTGAGTTCGTTAAAAAAATAAATGACTATGTCCCGTACATTTTCACACACGAATAAATGTCAAAAATATGGTTAATTGTTGATGATTTGAATTATTCACCGAGGAGTAAAAATGCGCATTTCATTTATCCAATGCTCTTACGAATGGTGTACGGATGTGGATTACGAATCAATGAAGCACTGACTTTACAAAAAACGAATCTCAATTTAAACAATGGAATTGTCACTGTAAAAAAGGCAAAAAATAATACAACTCGAATGATTCCAATGTCAGAGTCTTTAACGGTTTATTGTCGTTATTATGTCAAAAAAATGGTGTTTGATATGGACAAAGAAGGCTATTTTTATCCTGCACCAGATGGTCAAAAATACAATAGTGGATCAATTTTATGTGGTTTTAGGAAAGTATTACGTGAAGCTGGAATAATTGCTAGCGATTCTACGAATCCAAGAGTACATGACTTACGTCATACCTTTGCCGTTCATTCTTTAGAAAAAATGGTAAGTGAGGGACAGGATATTTATTGCACACTTCCAATATTACAGACATATATGGGGCATCGAGATGTCGAAAGTACAGAAAAGTATCTAAGGCTAACAAGTGACGCCTACAGTAATATCCTTAACTCAACTACGACAATGTATCACGACGTTTTCCCGGAGGTGCGAGAAGATGAATAAGTATAGTTTAGGAAAATACTTATCCGATTACTTTCTTAGATATATCCCTTCAAGAATGAATTATAGTGACAATACTATCAAAGCATATCGGGATACATTCACTGTCTTTTTTAGATATTGCATGGAAGTGCTTCATCTGAGGATAGAAAAGTTGAGTATCACAGATATAAACAAAGATCTTATTGAGAATTTCTTGAATTGGTTGGTAAACGAAAAGGAATATTCCCTTAGAACGCGGAATCAAAGACTTGCTGCGCTTCAGTCCTTCTTCCGTTTTCTACAAATTGAAGCTCCCGAATACCTAGATGTATGCAATACCATACTTTCTATAAAGTCCAAAAAGGTCCCAAATACAGACATGACTTACTTATCAATCCCAGCAATTAAAAAGCTCTTGGCTACCCCAAAAAGTAAGACAAAAGAAGGCAAACGCGATTTGGCCATTTTAACACTACTATATGATACAGGAGCGAGAGTTCAAGAGATTATAGATTTGAATCTTTGTGATTTGAAGTTGTCTCCGCCGGCAACTGTGAAGCTTTTGGGTAAAGGACAAAAAGTCCGTATCATACCAATAATGCCACAGACAACGAAAATAATAAATACTTATATGAACAATTACCAACTGACTGATAAGTGCAACCTTGCGGTTCCGGTTTTCTTTAATAAGCAAAGAAATAAACTGAGTCGTGCTGGCATCACTTATATCCTAAAAAAGTATTTTGAAGAAGCACGCAAGGAAAATTATATTCTTTTTCCATCCAAAATTTCACCTCATTCCCTGAGGCATAGTAAAGCGATGCATTTACTGGAAGGAAACGTTAATTTGATTTATATTCGGGACTTCTTAGGTCATGCATCCGTTTCAACAACGGAGATTTATGCAAAGTCTAATCCAGAATTGAAGCGTAAAGCAATCGAGGAAGCGAGCAGCAATGTGCTTCCACAAGAAACGTTGACCGCAAATGATAAAGAAGTTCTATTAGATTGGTTAAAAGAGCTTATTTAGAGGTAACAACAGCTGAGAATCACCAGTCATTTTTTATTATGTAAAGTTATTTTTTTTAATAGGCGTTGAAATCGCTGTTTCAGCGTCTGACTTTGCATATTAAATTACTTTTCATAAGATGAATTATGGATAGCTTTTCATAACTCATCAATAACTAGCAGGCTATAATTTGAGAATTTTGTGATGAGGTTGGTTACACCTTTAGGTTTAAGTGTCG
>NZ_BAABDL010000146.1:0-1627 GCF_039539605.1 Amphibacillus indicireducens
CCTTGCACTTAGTATATCAAAAAATCAACAGAACTGTTAAGAGGACGGCATTTAGATATTATTCAGTGTACACCAATTAATTGATAGACGATTAATAAGATTGAATTCTCCAACATCCGGTACATCGCAATAAATACTGTCGATATCGTATACAAGGCTGCCGACCAACGTGCAATTTCAACGATTAATGGATACTGAAGTAAGGTTGAGCCGTCTGCTGTGAACACATCTGCCACAATCAATACATACAGTTGAAAAGTAAAGTAGAGCGCATTTAAAATTGAGTGTTCAGCTAATGAGTAGTGATAAAAACTGTAAAAACCAGTGATAAATGCAAGTAGAAACAAGAAAATATGAATCGAATACTTTCGGGTATGGTCAATTATGATTGGAAACACAAGCAAATAAACAGCCAATATCACTACAATAACAGGATCAACCACCATCTCTGTTCTGGCAAACCACCAAAACAAAAATAGCCCGATTCCAGCACCGAGGTAATACTTCAAAATTAACTTCCTATTTCGTAAAAATCGCTCTCTCATGATTGATCACTCTCATTTCTCTACTTAAATGAACTCACCTTTATCTTAGCACAGCCTTATCGCTCTAAAAACACAAAAAAGACAAGTAATCGTTGATGATCACCCGCCTTTTAGTTCGCTTTATGAAAAACTCTCCATCGTTACTGACCGCGCCTTTATAAAGCTGCGGATCCACCATCGATCGAAATGACCGCACCATGTATATAAGAAGCTTCATCGCTAAGTAGAAAAGCAACAACATTTCCGACTTCGTGAGGTTGGCCTAATCGACCCATCGGTACTGCGTCTCCCATTGCTTTAATCGCATCTGGTGGGAAAGCTTTTACCATTGGTGTTTCATTAGTTCCTGGCGCAATCGCATTAATTCGAATATTTTCTTTGCCATATTCCCCGGCAATTGTTTTTGTTAAACCAATGACAGCATGTTTTGTTGCAGAATAGGCACCTAATGTTGGCATGCCGACTACACCACCAAGCGAGGCAGTATTAACAATCGAGCCACCACCAGTTTTTAGCATCTCATTGGCAACATATTTCAAGCCATAGAAAGCACCTTTTAAGTTCACATTAACAATCGCATCAAATTCTTCCTCTGAACATTCTAACGTTCTTACTCCAGAACCTGAAATTCCAGCATTGTTAAAGAACATATCAATTTTACCAAAGTGATTGATTGTTTCTGCAACATACTTTTTAACGTCTTCTACTTTACCGACGTCTGCTTGAACAAATATCGCATCAACGCCTAGATCTTTACAGAGTTGAACAGTTTCTTGACCTGTTTGCTCAGATAGATCGACAATCGTTATATTTGCTCCCTTTTGAGCGAGTTTTAGTGCTGCTTCACGTCCGAAACCGCTACCTCCGCCTGTAATAATTGCTGTTTTATTTTTCATTATAATTCACTCCTAAGTCATTTTGTCGAGCTCATTACGCTGTATATTTTCATTATATACCACTCATTGACGTTATAAAAATGAATTGCCTTTAGTTATTGTTTACCCTTTTATCGGGGATTTTACAGTATCCATTCTTATATAAACGAAAAAATGATTGCTCCATCAATGCTGAGCAGTTATTTT
>NZ_BAABDL010000147.1:0-652 GCF_039539605.1 Amphibacillus indicireducens
TGCACTTAGTATATCAAAAAATCAACAGAACTGTTAAGAGGACGGCATTTAGATATTATTCAGTGTACACTAAGTATCAACAATATGTAAACCTATCATTCCATTAAATAAACCAAAAATTCTATGAACAATATCAATCCTGCATTATTCATAACTTGATTTTTTTATAGGTACTTTCCCTGTAAAATGCCAAAAACAAATGACAGTCAGGACGATTTAATACTTATACCTAAATAAGTGTGGTTGCCCGCTAAATTCTCGTTTAAAATTACCCTTGTTTTTCCACTTTGCTTAAAAATGGACAGACTTATCCCTCGGGATGAGTTCGGTTTTTAAAATGATGGATGGCTATTAATTGGGTCACTCAATAAGCGGTATGCCTTGAATTTTTTTAAGAGTGAACCAAAATTGTTTTTTGTATAAACAACTGCTACACAATTTGAATGTGGTATAACGGGCTGTATTGACTACTTTACCTGCTATTTTGATCAGCTGGATTCTAACGGTTCCTACGGTGCTTTTACTCATACTTCTAGGTAAGCAGAGTCGGCGGAACCAATTCGCAAAATTGTAGGCGAGTAAGGCAATTTGTAGCTTTGTCGCATTTGTGTAAAAGTCAGGACTACTTAATTGGTCGAACGCAAAGCCGTTT
>NZ_BAABDL010000147.1:706-1087 GCF_039539605.1 Amphibacillus indicireducens
GATAAAATTTGACGATGTTTTTAGGGCGATAGCTTAAGTTCGTGACAATGAAGGAATAACGAAATAAGAGTTCGCCTTCTGGTCTCTCTAACTTGACGATCACTCGTCTTGACTTGTTCCAGCTTGCCGCCTTGTAGGCTATTTCTTTATAAAACACATAAGGCGCACCGTTATTAAGTTTTAGTCGATTCCCGATTTGATGTTCAATGTCTTGAGCCATCGATGTTAAACGCTTATTTGATTTAAGGCGAATGGCGTACTTGAGCTCATGCTCTTCGCATAATTCATACAGGGCAGGGACAGCGAAACCACTATCACCCCTGACAGCGATAGTTGCACTTGGATTTATTTTTTTATATTCCTTGATCACAGGACCAACAA
>NZ_BAABDL010000148.1:0-17674 GCF_039539605.1 Amphibacillus indicireducens
CATTAAGTCCAAGCCGTTCCCTTTGTTCAGCGATTGTCACTGGGTCAAGGCTCGGATCAATCAAACCCGTTAACGCATCCCCTGGCATTAATTTAGCCATCATAAAAACTAAAACACTCAGTAAGATAATTTGCGGCAACGTTGTAATTAAACGTCTAACGATAAATTTCCACATCGATCAATCACCCTCTTCCTGGCAAAGCGACGAGATGAGTGTCTGTGTGCTGACGCAACGGATAAGCTAAGCCTTTTTCATCGAAATATTGATCATAATCTTGATCATATTCTTTTTGAACAGCTTCTCTAAATTCCTTCTGCTTTGCTCGATTATTTGGATTAATATCAGGAATGGCTGCAACAAGGCGCTTCGTATAAATATGTTGTGGGTTTGCGAAGATATCTTCTGTGTTCCCCTCTTCAACATAACGCCCTTTGTACATAATCCCAATTCGGTCACTCATATGTTTCACAATCCCTAAGTCATGACTGATAAAGAGATAGGTTAAATTTAATTCCTTTTGAATGTCTTTCATAAAGTTGAGTACCTGTGCTTGAACAGACACATCAAGTGCAGATACCGGCTCATCAGCAATAATCAACTTCGGTTTAAGCGCAATTGCTCGCGCAATTCCGATTCGTTGACGCTGACCACCTGAGAATTGGTGTGGATACTTATAAATACTTTCTTCAGAAAGTCCAACTTTCTCTAGTAAGCCTGCAACCTCTAAAAGCTCTTCTCGCTTCGTCATCTTTTCATAGTTTCTCAATGGTTCCGCAACAATATCAAGTACCCGTTTTTTCGGGTTTAATGATGAATACGGATCTTGGAAAATCATTTGAATGTCTTTTCTGAAATCTAACTTTTTATTGGCCTTATCATTCAGATCATTGCCTTGAAACAAAACTTGACCTGATGTAATGTTGTTCAAACCAATGATCGCTCGACCTGTCGTTGTTTTACCAGAACCAGATTCACCAACGAGACCGTAAGTTTTCCCTGCCTCAATCTGGAATGAAACCCCATCAACCGCTCGAACAGCATCAATTTTTCGATTCAGAATTCCACCTCGAATTGGAAAATGAACGTTTAAATCCTTTACTTCAAGAAAGGTCATTTTTGTTCGACCTCCTCTTTATCTGGAAAATGAAAGTGTTGATAGCATGTGCAACGAACAAAGTGTCCTGGCTCAATTTCATGAAGCTCTGGATTGTCCTCGTGCACTGAATCATCGATCCAAGGAATCCGGTCTTTAAAGCGACACCCTGTCCGTGGCAAGTTCGCCAATGATGGAACAATCCCTTGAATCACATGTAATTTATCTTGTTTAGATGAGTCGGTTGAGTTTGGTACTGAATTTAATAATGAACGTGTATATGGATGTTTCGGTTGTTCAAATAATGTTTGAACATCGGCGATCTCAACAATCTCTCCCGCATACATCACAGCAACACGATCAGCCATCTCAGCAACAACACCTAAGTCATGTGTAATTAAAATAATTCCAGCATCCATCTTTTCTTTTAGCTCTCGAATGAGATCTAATATTTGTGCTTGGATCGTCACATCTAAAGCAGTTGTCGGCTCATCAGCAATTAACAACTCTGGATCATTCGCAATCGCAATCGCGATCATCACACGCTGACGCATCCCACCAGATAGTTCGTGTGGGTATTGATCGACAACATAATTTGGCCGAGGAATCCCAACCTGATTCAGCAAATCAATTACCCGGTCATTTAACACCTTTTTCGACAATTTTCGATCATGTAAAAAGAGTGCTTCCCCAATTTGCTCTCCAACTGTCATTAATGGATTTAATGCCGTTAATGGGTCTTGAAAAATCATCGCCATATCTTTACCACGCACATCATTTAAGCGTGATGCTGTCATGTCAATGACATTTTCATCTTTAAATAAGATTTCCCCTTCAGTTTTCGCGCGATTATGCAGGCGCATAATTGAAAAAGCTAACGCACTTTTCCCTGACCCTGATTCACCTACAATAGCCAAGACCTCGTTCTTTTTAACGCTCAATGAGACGTTATCAACTGCCGCATAATAATCATCACGAATTCGAAAGGAGGTATTTAAATTTTTAATTTCTAGTAATTTATTTTTCAACTTTATCCTCCTATGCACCCGTTTGTAACTGTATAATAAGTCAAAATAAAAGAATTATTCTGACAATTAACTCTTTAATTTTTTCCATCTTTGTTTTTAGGTTGAACAAAGTAGGTTAAAAACATTATAGTTAAAAAGTTATAAAAAAGCAATAACTAATCTCAAAATTTTATCAATCTCTTCATAATTTTTAGACTAATTGAAATTTTAAAAACTGTAAGACTATCTTAATCGTTAGTTAATAATAATGCAATATTTCTGTTCCTTCCTATATATATTACTAATCATTCTAGTTCAAAAGGTGTGTCATTTATCATTTTAAGCTTCATTTTTTAACAAATTACGAACATCTTGTTTTTTATTTTTAATTTCTATATAAATGTAACTGTTAAACTATATTTGTAAGTTAGCTCAAAAAAAGGCCTAGAAAAGTAGCAATCTCCTAGGCCAATGTTTTGTCATAAAAAAATTAAAGATCATCTGATCTGTCTAAAGGAAAAAAAGAAATAAAGATGCTACTGTGATTATTCCTGGGATACCACAAAAACCAACAACTGTTGATGTGAATAAGTTGATTGGGATATGTAAGCCAAAGTAGCTACTGACCAAGTTAAGGAAAAACAATACTAATGCACCAATTGCTAGTTTCGTTATGATTGTTGGCAACCATTTAAATGATTTCAGATTAAATAATCCAAATAATAAAAGACAGACGAATATAACTGTAAATGCTAGTTTCATCGTTATTCACTCCTCTAGCACAAATATATGTAGAGAAATAAAAAAAAAGAACGCTCATTATTAAATGAACATTCTCTTAATCTTATTTATTTGCATTTAAATGATAGTACTTTGCTTCCCTTAATAAATAAAAATATTTTATTTCGGCTAGCCTTAAATCAAGTCGTCCGATTTCACTAGGATCGACACTTTGATTGAGAATATCTTTTAATTGGCTCCACTCTTTTTGGAGTTGAAAAATATGATTTAATAGTTTCTTTTCTTCCTTTTTCCAACTTTTCTTACCAAACATGGGCCTTCACATCCTTTTACAGTTCACGTCTTCCTTCTAACGCTTTGGAAAGGGTCACTTCATCTGCATATTCAAGATCGCCCCCCATTGGGAGTCCGTGAGCGATTCGAGTTGTTTTTATTCCTGAAGGTTTAACAAGCCTAGAAATATACATTGCGGTTGCTTCACCTTCCACATTTGGATTGGTTGCCAAAATTAGTTCTGACACACGTTCATCTTTTAATCGATCTAACAAACTAGGTACGTTAATATCTTCTGGACCAATACCATCGATTGGAGAAATTGCTCCATTTAAAATATGGTAGAGTCCATTATATTCACGCATTTTCTCCATCGCAATCACGTCTTTTGGATCTTGAACGACACAAATGATTGTTTGATCGCGTGATTGATCTTGACAGATTGCACATGGATCTTGATCGGTGATGTTGCCACAAATCTGACAATGGGTCAGCTCTCTTTTAGCACTTACTAATGCTTTAGCAAAATCTAAAACATCTTCTTCTTTCATGTTTAATACAAAAAAAGCCAGTCGAACCGCTGTTTTTGGTCCTATTCCTGGCAGTTTTGTAAAGCTATCAATTAGCTTTGAAATTGGTTCTGGATAGTACAAGACTTAAACCTCCTAGAACATTCCTCCGGGTAAATTCATGCCTTGAGTAAATTTGCCCATTTTTTCATTCGTTGTATCTTCAATTTTCGTTAATACTTCGTTAGTTGCTGCAATGATTAAATCTTGAAGCATTTCTACATCGTCTGGATCAACAACTTCTTCATTAATTTCGATATCAAGAATTTCTTTTTTTCCATTGGCAACGACTTTAACCATTTCACCACCAGAGGTTGCTTCAAACGTCATCTCTAGCAGCTCCTCTTGTGCCTTCATCATATCTTTTTGCATCTTTTGCATTTGTTTCATCATTTTATTCATATTTCCCATATTTCCACGCATTTTTGTTTCCTCCTAAATAGTTTTAAATGATTATTGATCGTGAATTTCTAATAAATCATCACCGACGAGCTTTCGTGCTTCAGCAATAATTGGATCTTCTTCAGTCTGTGCAGCAGGATCACCTTGATCCTGTGCTTGTTGACGTTGTTTATCAACATATTCTTGACGTAATTCAAGCCAACTCTGCTCTGGAATCGGAATGAATGACATCACCCTGCCTAACACCTCTAATAAAAGCGATTCAATCAGTTGCTGATGATCGAGCGCAAGAGAACAGTGGATATCATATCTAAAAGCAATCACTAGTCTTTCAGCAGATGCTGCACTTGGTTTCGCATCTTGCAATACCGCATGTGCAGGTGCACTTTGCTGTTTTAACAAATTCATAAATGTCGGCCATTTACTGTGCACATCTTTTAAGTGTTGCTTTTCCGCTTCCGCTAAAACATCACGAATCCGTTCATACGGAATCCGATATTTATTTTTAGTTGTTACAGCCCGCTTACTTGGCTGCTTTGTTTGAACAGTTTCTTTTGCTTGAGCATGATTACTCTTTAATGATTGTAATTCTTTTTCTAGTTTATCAAGCTTTTCTGTTAACTGCAAAAGATGTTGATCATCGATTATTGATGATTTTCCCTCAGCATGTTGGTCAGCGATTTTTAACATAGTAATCTCAATGAAAACTTTAGGTGTATTTGTCCATTTCATTTCTTGTTGACATTGATTCAATTCAGTAATCGCTGTTTGAATCCATTCACTTGATAATTGTTTGTGTAAATCAATAAACGGTTGATCTGCAATTGCACGCTCCAATAAATCAGCTGAATCGGCTGAGTTTTGGTAAATTAATAAATCACGTAAAAAGTAAATTAAGTCATAGACGAGTCGACCTGGATCTTTTCCTTCTTGGATAAAAAGATCAACTAAGTTTAATGCTGTTTTAGCATCTTTTTGAAAAAGTGCATTGATTAATTCTGTTAGTTTTCCTTGTGAAACAGAACCTGTTATCGCCAAAACATCTTCTAACTCGACCACTTCACTACTATATGAAATAGACTGGTCCAATAGACTTAAGGCATCACGCATTCCACCTTCTGCAGCAAGCGCAATCGCATGAAAAGCTTGATCAGACACGTCAATTGCCTCTTTTTCCATAATTTCTTTCATTCGTTCAACTAAAAAAGAATGACCGATTCGCTTAAAGTCAAAGCGTTGACAACGAGAGATAATCGTTAATGGAATTTTATGTGGCTCCGTCGTTGCTAAAATAAAAATGACGTGTTGTGGTGGCTCTTCTAATGTTTTTAATAACGCATTAAATGCACCAATTGATAGCATATGAACTTCATCAATAATATACACTTTATAATCAACAGCACTTGGTGCATATTTGACTTTATCACGGATATCTCGAATTTGTTCAACGCCATTGTTTGACGCAGCATCAATTTCGATCACATCTGAAATGGTTCCATCCTCAATCCCAATACAAGCATCACACTCTCCACATGGTTCTTTAACAGGAGTTGATTGACAGTTAACAGCTTTAGCAAAGATTTTAGCTGCACTTGTTTTACCCGTTCCTCTGGGACCAGAAAATAAATAAGCATGAGAAAACTTATTTTGATAGATCGCATTTTGTAGCGTTCGAGTAATATGTACTTGTCCTACAACATCATTAAAATTTTTAGGTCGCCAAACACGATAAAGGGCTTGATAGCTCATTTTTACTTTGTCCTCCCAACGTGGAATTCCTTTCTATTATAACTGAATTTCAATCTAAATGTGAACGATATCAAATGATTATTTATCAAAATCACTAAAAAGTAAAAAACTCTTACCTACTATAGGCAAGAGCATTTGTTTTTATATAGACGCCGTGCACCTATCCTCGATCACACAACCCTAAGCGTTACATAAGCTCTTGGCTCAGCTCAGGCTTCCCTACGGCACACATGAAAGACCGCTTACTGCTGCTTTCTTCCGAACCTGACAGGGTTCACGGGTTCACGTTGCGCAGGACCCAAACATCAACACCAGTCCTTTATGGCAGACCTTCTTGTTATGCACCTCAGATAGGAATTCAGTCTCGCTATAGCGGCTTGCGAGTACAGGGCACCGCTACCTCCCCACCTAGCACGGCAAGTTTGATAACAAATTTAAGCGCGAATTAGCGCATTTACTATTATAGTCCTTTTGCAAAGAAAAATCAATCGTTTGAGCGTGTTATTTTTTTCCTTTGTTCACTACTCGAAGCTTTTTAAAAAAATCGGTCAATAACGCTGAGCAGGCATCAGCTTTTACACCACCTGCAAGCTCAACCTGGTGATTAAAACGTTCATCTTCTAATAAATTTATAATCGAACCTGCACAGCCCGCTTTTGGATCATATGCTCCGAAGACGACTCGTGGAATCCTCGCTTGCAAAATTGCTCCTGCACACATTTGACAGGGTTCTAACGTAACATATAACGTACAATCCTCTAAACGCCAACTTTTAAATAGGGCATTACCTTTTTCAATCAAAAACATCTCTGCATGTGAAGCCGTTGTTTGCAATGATTCACGTAAATTATAAGCACTAGCAACGACTTCATTATTATGAACGAGCACTGCTCCGATCGGTACTTCTCCTATTTGACCTGCCTTTTTAGCCTCTTCAATGGCAAGACTCATATAATCTTCATCAGTCATTGTATGTTCTCCTTAACTCAAGATCTTATCACTAAGTGTATCAATTTTCTACGAAAAAATGAACTAGATTCCTGTCACTTGCCTAATCTCATTTGCATAAGATAACCCGAGAATACAGATAGGAGGATTTATTGTGCAAATTTATCTTGTTCAACCAGGGGATTCCCTTTACCAAATTGCAAATTCGTTTGGATCATCAATTGACGATATTGTGCAAGCAAATGAATTAGAGACCCCTGAATCACTCGTAGTCGGTCAAGCAATCGTTATTCCTATTGTCGGACAATTTTATTTCGTTAGACCTGGAGATAGTCTTTACACGATTAGCCAAAAATTTAATTTAACAATTGCTGAGTTGGCACAAATTAATGCGATTGATCCTAACCAACCATTACCAGTAAACTTGAGACTTTATATTCCTGAGCAACCAAAACAAATGATTGAATCAAACGCTTATGTTGAGCCGACTGGAAGTACAGTATCGAATACATTGATTAATGCAGCCCAAAAGCATGCTGATCAGTTGACATACCTTGCTCCATTTAGTTATCAAGTCAAACGTGATGGGAGTTTACAAGCACCTTTACTTAATGACTTTCCAAATATCGCACAAAATAATCAGGCAGCATTGATGTTAGTCGTGACCAATTTAGAATCTGGTGCTTTTAGTGAGGAGCTAGGAAGTTTAATCGTCAATGATCATAACGTCCAAAACCGTTTATTCGATCAAATCATTGCAACTGCAAACGAAATTGGCTTCCGTGATGTCCACTTTGATTTTGAATTTCTTCCTGCAAGTGATCGCGAAGCCTACAATCAATTTTTACGACGAGCCAAAACAAGATTAAGTCAAGAAAACTTATTAATGTCAACTGCTTTAGCACCAAAAACAAGTGCAACTCAAGAAGGGCAGTGGTATCAAGCACATGATTACAGGGCACATGGTGAAATTGCTGATTTCGTTGTCTTAATGACTTATGAATGGGGATATAGTGGTGGACCGCCAATGGCCGTTTCTCCAATTGACCAAGTTCGTCGTGTTGTTGACTATGCATTAACAGAGATACCTGCTGAGAAAATTATGCTTGGACAAAATTTATATGGTTATGATTGGACACTGCCCTATGAACCTGGTGGCGATTACGCCCGTGCAATTAGTCCACAACAAGCGATCCAGCTTGCGCATGAAAATAATCAAGCCATTTCCTACGATTCAACAGCCCAAGCACCTTATTTCCAATATATTGATGGTGAAGGTAACAAACACGAAGTTTGGTTTGAAGATGCACGATCGATTCAAGCAAAATTTGATTTAATTAAAGAGAAGCATTTACGAGGGATTAGTTATTGGAAACTCGGCTTATCTTTCCCACAAAATTGGCTACTACTAAGTGATAATTTTACCATTAAAAAATATTAATTAAATCCCACTTCATTAAACAAATGAGGTGGGATTTAATTTTGATTATCATTCAAAATTATCTTAATCAATCATGTATAGAATTGTTAAAATCACTCAAACTAGACTTGAAAATGAGGTGAGTCTTTTGCTTAGAAAGAAAAAAGAAAAAAATGAAAATAATCAAATAAGTTCTGATCTTAGTAAAAATATTGATCAAATAAAAAACGATTTTTCTTATGGACTAAACAGCGACTTTTCGATTAGAAAATTAACAGCTAAATATAATCAAAGGAATATTGCCCTTTGCTATTTAGACTCACTTGTCAACAGCGATAAAATTGAACAATCGATTATTCAACCTTTACTTGAACAAGAAGGAGAATCAATCATCAATATTGTGACAATTGAAACAATTGATATTGTGACAAATACCTCCATAATTAATAACCATGTTACAAGTGGAAGGGTTATTTTATTTATAGACAGCCATCCAAAGGCGTATGCAATTGATGTTGCTAAATTTGAATATCGTAATGTCAGTCAAGCAGAAAATGAAAGTGTAATTCGTGGCCCAAAAGAGGCTTTCATCGAATCGCTAAATGTCAATATTTCGTTGATCCGAAATCAAATTCGTAACAAACAGTTAGTCACAGAATCACAACATATTGGCGAACGATCAAAACAAGATGTACAACTCGTCTATATTAAAGATCTGGTCAATAATCAACTATTAGAAGAAGTTCGAGGAAGAATTAATCAAATACAAATAGACTCTGTTCAAAATCTTGAATTATTAGAACAGTATATTGAGGACAGACCACTATCACTCTTTCCAACAATTTTATATACAGAACGACCTGATAACGCATGTTTGTATATTAATCGTGGACATGTTGTTCTCTTGATGGAGAGTTCAGCAGCATGTTTGATCGTTCCAGTTACCTTTTGGTCCTTTTTCCATAACGCAGAAGACCGTTATGCTCGCTTTATTTTCGGTAATTTTTCTAGATTAATTCGGCTCTTTGCTCTTTATTTTACGACAATGATTTCAGCAACGTATGTTGCGTTAGCAAACTTTCATAGTGAACTAATCCCACCCGATCTATTATTAGAAATTGCGGCTTCAAGAGATAAAGTGCCTTTTCCATTATTTTTAGAAATAATTTTAATGGAGTTTGCCTTTGAATTAATTCGTGAAGCTGGGGTACGAACCCCAAATCCACTGGGTACAACCATTAGTATTGTTGGTGCTTTAATTTTAGGGCAAGCTGCCGTAGAAGCTAATATTGTCAGTCCAATTATTGTCATCATCAGTGCATTATCTGGTTTAGCATCCTTTGCAATCAGTGATCCAAGTCTTAACTTTACCGTTAGACTAACACGATTTATTTTCATTTTCTCTGCTGTATTTTATGGGATATATAGCCTCATGGCTGTGTTTACCCTTTGGTTTATGTATGCTGCATCACTCAAGTCTTTTGGGGTTCCTTATTTTGCACCTTTAGCACCAAGTTATCAATCAAATGATGATACCTATTTTAGAAAACCATTGAATAGGGAAAAATCCCGTCCAGGTTACTTATTACCGAAAGATTTAAAAAGAATGAGAAATTAACGGAGGTACAAGTTGTGAAGGTGAATAGTAAACTGTCTACCTATGAAATATTTGCTTTAACAAACATTGCAATCGTTATGATCATAACAGATACAACACCTTCTTTACTTGCTCAAAACACAAAAAATGCCTTTTGGTTTGTTCCATTAATTTCCTTTTTAGTTGTGTTACCATCTTTTCTGATCCTACTTTATTTACTACGCAAGTATAATGCAGAACATCTTGTTGAACTATTAGAAATATTATTTGGAAAATTCTTAGGTAAGGTATTTGCTTTTATTGTATTTATGGCAAACTTCCTTTGGCTTGCTTTAGATAAAAGAAGTTATGTTGGACAAATTAAACTTCTCTATTTTGAACAATCGCAATTGTTTTCTATTTTTATTATACTCGCCATTGTTTGTATTTTTGGAGCAGTTAGAGGGATAAAAGTAATTGGCTACACAGCAAAATTGTTTTTCCCTTACTTTCAAATTTCGCTCATCATATTAATCATATTAATCATCCCTTCACTAATACCTGAGCGTATTTTCCCTATCTTTGGATCCGGTTTGACTGAGGTCATCCAAGAAGGAGTTCTTAAAGGATCAATTTTTTCGAAATTCACCTTACTTTTAATGGTATTACCTGCCGTTAAAGAACCTAAATATTTTTATAAGGGGACACTTTTAGGACTAATGATTTCAGTCATTCAAATTATCTTTTTCTATTTTATTTATACGACTTTTTTTGACTATGATTCAATTGCAACAACGCCATTCCCCTTTCATGAAGTCACCCAATACATTAGACTAGGGGATTTTTTTACTAACATAGAAACCTTTTTTTTAATATTTTGGTTGTTAGCAACGTTTATTCGATTTATTTTGTTTTTATATTTAATCTCTTGGTTGTTTGGTGCGATCTTTCAGATAAATAATTTTGAACTTCTGATTTTACCGATTGGATTTTTATTAATGCTTGTTGGTCTGTTACCAAATAACGCTATTGTGACAGAGGTTGTTTATCGTAACAATCTTTTTAATCTATTAACACCGATTATCATAATTATTCCATTTATATTATTGATTCGTCATTTTTTCAAGCAAAGAACGGGGCGATTATCTTGAAACAATTAATTGGATTTATCATCAGTTTGCTTTCTCTCACTTTGATTGGATGTGAAGATTTGATGGAGCTTGAAAAACAATCTTATGTGATTGCTGTAGGTGTTGACTTAACTGAGCAAGAAGGGCTATTTCAATTTACTTTTCAAATCGCTAATCCAAAAATAGATGATGCATCAGGTGGCGCCACTCAAACGATTTCAATTCCAACTTCTGATCTAATTACAGCAACTGATATTGCTAATAATTTTGTTACGAAGAAAATTAATCTTGATCATACACGTGTGATCATTATTTCTGAAGAACTTGCAAGAACAGGTCAATTTATTAGCATCCTTCAGCCGTCATCACGAACAACTCAAATGAGGCGTAATATTCAAATTATAGTTACAAAGGAAAAAGCAGAAACTTTTTTAAGAATTGCTTCTCCAGAATTAGAAAATAAACCTCATAAATATTATCAGTTTATGATTACACGTGCATCTGAAACAGGAGTTATTCCAGAGGCTGATTTCCACCATTTTTTTCAAATTACAGAAGGAAAGGATGACTTATTTTTAGCAATCTTTGCGTCAGCTGTACACCAAGAAGAAGATCTCAGTAAACCCTCTATTGAAAAAATTGCTGGAGAACTCATAACAACTGGAGGAAACCCCGCACAATTTATGGGTTCTGCTGTTTTTAAAAATGGTAAAATGATTGATATTTTAAATGCTCAAGAAACAAGAATGACGACTATATTAGATAAAACAAAAAAAATGGATGATATCATATCTGCTTTTCCTGATCCGATTAATCCAACTTACAATATTGCAGGGAATTTCATTCAAAAAGAAGAGTGCAATATTGATATTAAGTATGATGCTGAAAATAACCATGCTTCAATTAATGTTTTTGTTCCCTTTGAATTTGAAACGGTAGCTATACCTAGTATGATTAGGTACTCTGATGATAATGAATTAAAAAAAATACTCAAAAAAGCATTAGAAGAGCATTATCAATCAATTGCTGAAAAATTAATTATTAAAACACAACAACAATATCAAGCAGAACCTTTTTATTGGTCACTCTTCATTCGGAAGTTTTTTAATGACATTCCTAGTTATGAAGAAGCAAATTGGAGTGAAGATATTTACCCAAATGCAGATATTAATGTCGTTTTTCAATTACAAAGACTTGAATTTGGTAAATCACTTTATGATACAAACCTTAATGAAATGGGTGATTAATATGATTGTATTTTCATTAATATTAATTTGTCTATATATAACTTACTATTGCATTCATTTTTGTCTCCATTTAAAAAAGGATAAAAATTATCTTGGAATGACGTCTATAATGATCCTTAATTTAAGCATCATCACTCTCACAACAAGTTTAATTGTCATTCATTATTAGTTTTACTCATAACAAAAAAACTTAGCTAGGGTATCTTAGCTAAGTTTTATTTATATCGTCATATGAATTGTATAATTATGGCGGAGGAAGAGGGATTCGAACCCCCGCGGGCCGTGAAGCCCCTGTCGGTTTTCAAGACCGATCCCTTCAGCCGGGCTTGGGTATTCCTCCGTGAACTGACGACAAGATTAATAATATCAGTTCTAATTATACTTGTCAATATCTTTTTAACTTAAGTGCTTAATTTTTATGATTCGCGATTAAGGTAAACGATTGCCGGCAGTTCGGTATAGATCATACCATTCCTCTCTCAGAAGTGTGATCTCAGCTGCTTTAGCAATTTCTTTTAAGCGCTCTCTGTTCATTGTTCCAACTATCGGTTGCATTTTTGCTGGGTGGCGAAGTAACCAAGCAATCGCTATCGTTGTTTTCGTCACGTTATATTTATCTGCATAATGTTGTAATTTTTGATTAACCTCAGGAAACTTATCATTATCGATAAATACACCTTCAAAAAAGCCATATTGGAATGGTGACCATGGTTGAATTGTCATGTTATGGAGTCGACTATAATCTAAAATACCCCCATCTCTGACGTAAGCTGGCTCATCCTGCATATTAACATTTAATCCCGCATCAATCATTGGTGTGAACATTAAACTCATCTGCAATTGATTTGCAATGAGATCTTGGTTAAGAGATTTTTTTAGCAATTCAATTTGATACGGATTATGATTGCTAACACCAAAATGACGAACCTTACCACTTTGATAAAGGTGATCAAAAGCTTCAGCCACTTCCTCTGGCTCAACCAATGCATCTGGTCGATGGAGTAAAAATACATCAATATAATCTGTTTTTAATCGTTTTAAACTACCTTCAACTGAATTAATAATATGATCTTTTGAAAAATCAAAAAAACCATTACGAATCCCACATTTTGTTTGAATGATCATTTTCTCACGAATCGAAGGATTCATATCGATTGCTTCAGCAAAAATCTCTTCCGACTTTCCCTGTCCATATAAATCTGCATGATCAAAGAAATTAATGCCTAACTCTAATGCATTTTCAATCACTCGATTTGCATCTTCTATCGATAGCCCATTCATCCGCATACAACCTAAACCGATTGTACTGACATTTAAGTCACTCGTTCCTAATTTAATCTGTCTCATCAAATCACTCCTATTTAATTATTTCTTTACCCCCCATATATGGTTGTAAAACCTTTGGAATTGTTATTGATCCATCAGCATTTTGATAATTTTCTAAGATCGCGGCAACTGTTCGTCCGATTGCTAAGCCTGAGCCGTTTAATGTGTGAACAAATTCTGGTTTGCCTTTATCTTCACGGCGGAAACGAATATTCGCTCGCCTCGCTTGGAATGCTTCAAAGTTAGAACATGATGAAATTTCTCGATACGTATCGTTACTTGGCATCCAGACTTCAATATCGTATTTTTTTGCTGCGGTAAAACCTAAATCAGCTGTACACATGCTCATCACACGATATGGAAGCTCTAATAATTGTAAGACTTTTTCCGCATTGTTTGTTAATTCCTCTAGCACTTGATAAGAGTCTTCCAGCTTAACAAATTGGACGAGTTCAACTTTATTAAACTGGTGTTGGCGAATTAAGCCTCTCGTATCTCGGCCAGCTGAACCTGCTTCTGAGCGGAATGAAGCACTGTAAGCAACAAATTTTTGTGGTAAATCATCTGCTGATAAAATTTCATCACGTAAATAGTTCGTCACAGGTACCTCTGCTGTTGGAACGAGGAAATATTCCCAATCCTCAATTTTAAACGCATCCTCTGCAAACTTAGGTAGCTGTCCTGTTCCAATCATGCTCGTTCGATTGACTAGGTAAGGTGGCAACATTTCTTCATACCCATGCTCATCAGCATGCAAATCCATCATAAAATTGAGTAGCGCACGCTCTAAACGAGCACCTAAGCCTTTATAGAAAACGAAGCGACTTCCTGTTGTTTTAGCTGCCCGTTCAAAGTCTAAGATGTCTAATTCTGTTGCCAATTCCCAGTGGGGTTTTTGTTCGAATTCAGGTGTGGCAACTTCCCCCCATGTTCTTGCGACAACATTATCATCTTCAGTTTCACCAATTGGAACAGATTCATGAGGAATATTTGGAATTGAAAACATAATTTTTTCTAGTTTTTCATCTAATTCCTTTAATTCATCATCGATCGTTTTAATTTCATCTCCAACTGTTCGCATTTCTTTGATCATTGCATCTGCATCTTGCTTATCACGTTTTAATTGAGCAATTTCCTTCGATACATCGTTTCGTTTCGCTTTCAATACTTCTGTTTTAGCAATTAACTCTCGTCTTTTTTGATCAACCGCTTCAAATTGATCTAAGTCTGATAAATCCTCACCGCGTGCTTGTAATTTTTCTTTTACTGCCTGAAAATTTTGACGTAATAACTTAATATCTAACATCAAATTTCCTCCTTCATTTATAATAAATTTATTTTTTTAGAAAACTTGGCATTCGCCAAGCCTTTAGGCGAATGCCTTAGTTGCACTTACGTAGTAAGAAAGTTGTTATACTTTCTTATCTACCAATAAAAAAACTCCCGTCCCTAAAATAGAAAGGGACGAGAGTAACTCCCGCGATACCACCCCGATTGAAGACAATTGTCTTCCGGCTTGAAGTCAAATAACGGTGACGAAACCGGATATGCTTGTGACCACACATCACTCAAAGGATGGATTCATTACCTGTTCACACTGGTTTTCACCGACCACCAGCTCGCTAAAGTTGAAATCGATAATTACTATTTCCTATCAACGCATTGTTTTATTGATTAATTTGCTTTCATCATATCGGATCAGACAGATTGATGCAAGTTTTTTTTAAAAAATTTATTCGCTCCGATCCTGCATTCTTTCATGAGCTGAAAGTGATCCTATTTCGATCCCTTTCATTGCTTCACCGAGTCCTTTTGAAACCTCTGCGATTAACTGATAATCTTGGTAGTTTTTCGTTGCTTGAACAATTGCTTTAGCAAACTTCTCAGGGTTTTCAGACTTAAAGATACCGGATCCAACAAAGACACCATCTGCACCTAATTCCATCATTAGCGCAGCATCAGCCGGTGTTGCAACACCTCCTGCTGCAAAGTTGGCAACTGGTAAACGGCCTTCTTCTCTAATTTTAAGTAAAACTTCATAAGGCGCACCGAGCTCTTTTGCATACGTCATCACTTCATCAATTGACATGTGCACAAGTTTGTTAACTTGTGCATTGACTTGACGCAAATGGCGAACAGCTTCAACGATATTACCTGTACCTGGCTCACCTTTCGTACGCAGCATTGAACTTCCTTCGCCAATTCGACGAGATGCTTCACCAAGATCTCGACAACCTGTTACAAATGGAACGGTATAATCTCGTTTATTTAGATGATAAATATCATCTGCAGGAGTTAGAACCTCACTCTCATCGATATAATCAACACCTAAAGCTTCTAATACACGTGCTTCAACAATATGGCCAATTCGTGCTTTTGCCATAACAGGAATCGATACCGCATTCACAACTTCCTCAACAATTGTTGGATCAGCCATCCGAGCAACTCCACCTGCAGCACGAATATCTGATGGAACACGCTCAAGTGCCATAACAGCGACAGCACCAGCCTCTTCAGCTATTTTTGCTTGTTCAGCATTGATAACGTCCATAATGACGCCACCATCTCTAAAATCAACTTTTTTCGTCACTATTATTTCCCCCTTAATTTTTTATTTAAAATTAGCAGCCAAATTGATTCAAATTTCAAATTTTTTGATTAGCTAATATTTTATATCACCTTTAGACTGAACGCAAGTTAATCTTACTTTGTTTAACAAAAAAAGCTCAATGGTAGACATTAAATTCTATCATTGAACTTTTAAAATTAAAACCAACCCGTTACTGTATCTACGACTGTTGAAAATAATTGACTGAAGAAATCACCAATTGCACCAAGCATTAACATAAACCAATTATTTTGTTCAACACTATCAACAGCTATTAAATCAAAAGTTTGTTGATCTTGATCTGCTAAAATACTTCCATAATCAGCATTACCGTGATAATTTAATTTAACTTCACCAATTTTTTCACCTTTTTCAATCGGTGCAACAAGTTTGCCATCTTCATTTAATTTTGTTTCATCTAAAACATATTCAATTGAGTAAGCATCTTCTTCGCCTGTTCGAACAACTGATGTGATCTGTTCGGCTAATTCAACAGCGACAACATCTTCTTTCCCTTTTGCTACTTCAATCGTTTCATGATCAGCTAATTGATAACCTGCTTGATATAGATCGAGCTTTTGAAATTCCCCAAAACCATAATTTAATAATTTTGCTGTTTCTTCAAATCGTGAACCATAGCTATCAGCTTTCATAACAACTGTGATTAAACGACGGCCATCTCTAATTGCTGTACCAGTAAAGCAGTAACCAGCAACTTCTGTATAACCTGTTTTTAACCCATCAACACCATCAACGTGATACTGAGCAAAGTTTGTATTATTCCATGGAAGCATCCAGTTTAAGTTTTCAAGTGGTTGGTCATCTAATTCTGACATTAGTGTACTTGAAAATTCAAGTGCTTCAGGGTAATCGTTAATTAAATGATAAGCTAGCAAAGCAGCAGAACGAGCTGAAATTAAATTATCACCGTTCGGATCCGTTCCTTCTGGATAATTTTCACCTAAACTTGTATTTGTTAAACCAGTTGAGTTAACAAATTCAAAGTCTGTTAAACCTAATTCTCTACCTTTTTCATTCATTCGTTTAACAAATTCCCCTTCAGAACCTGCGATTAGTTCTGCGAGAGCAATTGTTGTGGCGTTATCAGAAATAATCGCCATCCCTTCATAAAGTTCACGAACGGTATAATCTTTATTCTGTCTTAAACCAATTCCAGAAAAAGAGTTGTTGGCTGAAATAGAGTAAGGATAATCACTGATCCATGTTGTGGTATCCCAAGTGATTTGCCCTTCTGCAATAGCTTCTAGTACTAAATACTCTGTCATCATTTTTGTCATACTTGCTGGTGGTAGTTTTAAATCAGCATTTTTGGCAAATAAAATTTCGCCGGTGTCAGCATCAACTAAAATAGCTGATTCTGCTTCTATGTTAAGTGATTGTGCATTCACTAAAGTTAAATTAGTTTGAAATAGACTTACGATAAATGTGATCACAATTAAATTGAAAAATATCTTTTTATACAGTTTCAATAGTTTCCCCTCCAAAATCTCTTTCGTATTGTCTAAAGTTTTATAGTAAAAACCTTCGTTTTTATTGATATATAGCCTTTTAACACAAAAAAAC
>NZ_BAABDL010000149.1:0-12270 GCF_039539605.1 Amphibacillus indicireducens
CATTCATAATTTTAAAAAACTGAAATCATCTCGAGGGATAAGTCTGCCCATTTTTAAGTTTGATGGGAAAAAGGGGATAGAGAAAAGTGAAAATTTAACGAGCAACCATACTTATTTAGTTATAAAAACTAAATTTCCCTAACTGGCATTCACTTTTGGCAATTTAATGGGCAAATCACCTATAAAAAATCAAGTTATGAATAATGCAGGTTATAATCATATTTTTTCAAGGGTTTTTCTGCTGGACCCTCAACGACATCTCCAGTATACGAAAACCTAGAACCGTGACATGGACAATCCCATGTACGTTCACCACTGTTCCACTCAACTTCACAACCAAGATGAGTACAAGTTGTATCGATTAGATGAAGTTTTCCTTGATCATCTTTATACGCGCCCTTACGTTTTCCATCAATACTAATGATCGCTCCTTGATCACTAGATAATGTTTTAGGATCAATTTGACTCAATTGAAGTTTGCCTTTAACTAAATGTTCAACAACATTTGCATTTTGAACGACAAGGTTTTTTAAACTAGGGATTGGATTAAATCGTGCTGGCTTGAAAAGTTCCTCATACTTATTCTTTTTACCGTTAACAAGATCAGTGATCAACAGTGTTGCAGCAGTTCCATTCGTTATACCCCACTTACGATAACCAGTAGCAATTAACACATTTGGATTCCCCGACGTGATTCTGCCGATGTAAGGAATCTGATCAAGTGTGGTCAAATCTTGAGCTGACCAGCGGTATTTTATCGAATCAATTCCTAGAATCGTCTGACCAAAACTCTCCAAAGCATGATAGTGTTTGATCGTATCAATTCCTTGACCTGTTTTGTGATTTTCTCCTACGATTAACGCCATTTCTTCACCATTTATCGCTATTTTTCTTAATGAACGAGTTGGATTAGCAGCGCTAATAAATAGTCCTGCTGGTATCTGTTTGTTTACTTTTGCAACAATTGCGTATGAGCGTTCAGCATACATTTTTGCAGAATAGAGACCAAGACCTTCATAAAATGGAAAGTGAGAACAGACGATGACATGATTTGCAGTAACTTTAGCTTGATCACGAGTTAAAACAACTGGTTGTTGCCCTTTCTTAATATCGACAGCCGTTGTTTCTTCAAAAATTTTCCCCCCCATTTCAGTCACTTGCTCAACTAATTGCTCTAAATACTTTAGCGGATGAAATTGAGCCTGATCTTTCATTATCAAAGCATTATTAACAGCTAAATCAAGGGGAATAGAATCAACTAAAGTTCCTTTAATACCAAGTTGATTATACGCTTTTGCTTCTTGTTCCACTTTTTCTTGATCTTTCTTTGTCACCGCGTAAACCCAAGCATCTTGCTGACTATATTCACAGTCAATTTCAAAATGAGCAATCGTTTCACGAATAAAGTTTAATGCCTCAAAATTAGCCTGATAATAAAGCATTGCTTGCTCAATTCCAATATCCTTAATTAATTGATGATAAATCAAACCGTGCTGAGCAGTAATTTTGGCAGTCGTATGCCCCGTTGTTCCATTTAATAGCTTGTCTGATTCCAATAGAGCTATTTTTAAACCGCTTTTCGCTAATAGATAAGCAGTTGTCACACCAGTAATCCCACCTCCTACAATGACAACATCGACGTTTATATCTTTGTTTAACTTAGGGAACGAACGCATTGATACAGAATTAAGCCAATAAGATTCACTCACATCTGGTAGACTCTTGTTCGTTTTGTCTTGATTAATCATTATCAATATTCCTCTCCATTAAATCATAAGGTCATATTGATATAATTTCCTAACTGAAACAGAATATCCATAATAAAAAAAGTTGTCCAATTATAGCTCACACCAGCTATATTGGACAACTTTTGGTCTTAACTTGATTAAACTATTGCTTCAATGCTCCGCTTGCTTCTGGAAGTTCCGAAAGATCAAGTAGGTTCATCTCACTGAAATATTGAAGAAAATCTTCAGCTTGTTTAATTTCAGCTTCATCCGTTTTTAATGCGACAATATCTTTCAAAATTTGTGCTGTAATCATATTGTCAAAATAACGATACTTACCAGAATTCCATGTTGTGCGATGTGGGTAGTTTTTATTGAGATAGTAATTCCAGAATAAGATTTTTTCAGCTTCTGTTTCCGTCAACTTAATCCGGTACACTTCATGTGCTTCAATCATGCCATCTTCATTATCATCACCAGAAAATGTTTCTGGAACCATGTAGAGACCGATTACTTTTCTGACTGTTTCTGCTTGATCAGCTTCTCTAACCGTTAATAGAACAGAACTATTTGGTCGTAACCTTGCAACGATATTTGGTTTTCCTTTATTTTTACCACTTTGGACTTCACCAGTAAAAACAGTCCAATTATCGATGACATTGTTTTGTTCTTCTTCGTCTAACCAAAAGACAACTTGAGAACTTTCATGAATTTTTAAGTTCTTTAATCTTTCACGACGATAAGCTTCTTCAGCTATTTGTCTCTGCTCTTCTTCCCTTTCCTGTTCACGTAATTGCTTTTCTTTTTTTGTTTGAATTAATATTTTTTCTAATGATTTAGCGACTTCTCGATCTTTTAGGTGGATAAAATTCCCTAATGAATCAGGGTAAACGAATTTTTTCGTATCCTCTTCAAAATCAATTGTAATAAAAGCATCATCTTGCTCGATGATTTGTCCTTTACCGAAAACCTTATGAGTAATCATCTCATTGACTAAATTCACTAACTCACTCTCCTATTAAAAAAATTTTCAATTTACAGGCATAAGTTAAACAAATAAAAATCGCACTCAAATTCTGTCGATAAGAAGTTGCGTACGATTACTAATAACTAATTCTAGTCGTGATTCTGTCTTTATTTTACCACAGATTAAAGTTTATTGCAAATTAGCCGTTGACAATCTCATTTTGATTATCGTATAATGTAAGATTATTTTAAACAAATTATTAAATTCAGCAAAAAATTCTTATGATAATGTCTGCTCAAAAACTTTTAAGTTTTGAAAAATTGAAGTTAAATAAGGTGCATTGATTTGTGCATTTTTCGCCAAGCTTAAAAGATAACCTTGAATATGATCACCTTCAATTTGTGAGCCCTTTTCCATATCGCGCTGCATCGATGTTTTAAAATCATAGCCAAGTGTTTCAATCGATGCTAATTGCTCGATTTCAACATCGGGGGCAATGGGCGCATGATTGGCCCGCATAATTGCTGTCACTTCTTCGTAGAGTTGCTTGATATAAGTCATTCCACCATCACTTTCTCTGATCGGACCAATTGGGACACGCATTAAAGTTGTCAGGCCAGATAAGACGGTAATCCGTAAATACTTGTGCCACATATCTTGTAAAATGTGCTCACTTAAAATAAAATCGGCTTTTGTTCTGCTAAATGCTTTTGCGATTCTGTTCATTCGATTCGACTTTTGCTCATTCAGTTCACCAAAAACAAGTTTATCAAATTGACTTGAATGAACAACTTCACCTGCTTCATTTAATGTCGTTTCAATTTGACATAGTCCACCCATCACTTTCTCCACACCAAAAGCATCTGTTAATTGTTCGAGATGTGAAATGCCATTTAATAATGGAATGATCACTGTTTCATCCCCAACAAAAGGCTGTAAATCGTCGATCGCTTCTGATAAGTGATAAGCTTTTGTTGAAAAGAGAACGACATCAAATGGCTCTGTCTCTTGATCTTTCGTTATTAATTGTGGATGAAAAGAAAAATCACCTTTTGTACTTTGAATAACCAATCCATTACTTTCAAGTTGTTGTTTTCGTTTATCACGAACTAGAAAAACAACGTTCTCACCTTTTTCGACTAAACGCCCGCCAAAATAACCACCAATTCCCCCAGCTCCTAATACCAAAATACGCATATGTATCTCTCCTTCTTTATTATCCCAATTGATCGAGATTTAATTCTAGATCAAGCTTTAACATGTGAATTATTTTTTCTTTTCTCTCTCATCACGACATTATCTTTGAGTAATCGATAAAGTGCGGATGATATAGGGACCCCAATTAACATTCCTAGAACACCCCATAGACCTCCACCAATCGTGACACCGACGATGACCCATAATCCAGATAACCCAATTGATTGACCAACAACACGTGGGTAAATAATATTACCTTCGATTTGTTGGATTGCGATAATCATAATGAGAAAGAAGACTGCTTGTAATGGTGACTCGACTAAAATCAATAGAAAACCAACAGATGCAGAAATGTATGCTCCAATATATGGGATGTATGCCGTAACTCCAGTTAATGCACCAATCATACCTGCATATGGAAATCTAAAGATCCACATACCAATCGCCACTAATGAGCCAAGAATGACCGCTTCAATTGTTTCTCCAACAAGGAAGTTTCTAAATGAATCGTTCACAACATGTGCAACATATCGAACACCTTTGTCAATACGTTCTGGGAAGTAAGCACGTAGCAACCGTTGAAATTGTTCTGCTAGCTTTTCTTTCGTTAATAAAATATAGATTGAAATAATAAACGCGATAAATATATTAACAATAAAGCTAAAGACAGAACCGAGTGTTGCAACGGTCGTTTCAATAATGTTTCCTGTAAAATTATTGACGAAATTCAATACTTGTGTGGCGATGCCCTGCCAATCAATATCTACTTCTTGTACCATTTCGGCAACTCGAGGAAATAAATCTTCATATTCAACAATCCATGTCTCAACCATCGTAAATAATTCAGGAATCGTTTCAATAATCGTCATAATAACAGAAATCAATTGTGGTGCAATTAAACTGACTACAAAAACTAAAATAAAAATAATCACAACAAATCCAACTAAAATACCAACCGGACGTCGGGTTAATTGAACCCACTTGCTCATTTTATTAGGGAAATAGAGCTTTTCTATCTGGATCATTAATAGATTGATAACATAAGCAATAATTGCACCCATAATGATCGGACGAATAATGACCCAAATTAGTGCGAGCCAATCAAATAGATGCTGATAATTCGTAATAACCAAGATAACAACCGCACCGATGATCAAATATTTCATAATTAATTTGTCGATCAATTTGTATTTGTCCATATCTCACGTACCTTTCTATCCCGGATGATGTTACTCTATTTTATCTTATAATTCAGAAAAAATCACCCAATAACAACAGTATAATTGCATAAAGTTTACATTCCTATGTCAAGTCTTATCGTTGTGGTTTTAGATAGCTGATATTGATCGATCAATACAACCGCTACGGGAAAATATTTCGCTTACCGCGGGCGTGCCTCGGGCGCACAGGACGTGGGTCAGTTAGACGTCGCCACACGACGTGGCGATCTTAGTCTAACATTCCCCCCAAGTGGATCTTCGGCTCACGCTATTCCCGCTGGTGTCTTCATATTTTCCCTACGCTAATGTCTACTTTCCTACAAGAAAAAAAGGTCTCTTAGCAATACATCGTATGAAAGATACTATTTAGCAGATGAGAGATGTGTAGACTCCCACGGGAAAAGCAAGAGCTTGAGATCCACTTTGACAAGTGGGCTTTGCTTGGCAAAGTTAGCTCAAGCCTTGCCCGTAGGAAAGCGAAACATCTCTCAGCTGCGGGTGTGATCCTCTTAATTAGAGCTAATCACATAACTTGATTTTTTCTTAACTTTTTTATGCAAGGTATTACTATTTAGTTTTGGAATACCTTTTTCAATTCCATAAATACGAATCAATTGATGATCCTTTTACCTTTTTGGTTTAATCGCAAATAAAGCGATAACAGCTGCAATTCCACTCAAAATTGCCAAAGTGATATAAAGCACCCGCATATTCCCCTCTATTACCGCGACAATTGGCGGTCCAGATGCAACACCTAAAAAACGCATACTGCTATACAAAGAAGTCACTGTTCCACGTATATTTTTCTCAACTCCTTTTGTAATCAGTGAGTCTAAAGCCGGTAATGACAGACCGATCCCCAAACTTGATATCGATAATAAGCAAGTGATGAATAGAAGGCTGATTTCTTGTGTGACAAATAATAACGGTAACCCAATGATCAGATTTCCACTAAAAATGAACCATTTCATCAGCACTTTATTATCACCAATTTTTTTACTCGACAAATACGACGCTAGGCATAGGATTAACAAAGGAATGGCTAAGATTAAACCTTTATTTATCCCATTGATTTGGTATTGCTTCTCAAGTAGATTGGAAAAATGAAATTGATAACCGAACAAGACAAACATGTTTAGTCCACCGATCAGAAAAATAGCCATCAACCAGCGCCCACTTTTCTTAAAAATGGTCTTAACTTTCTTGGTAAACCCTGTAAATTTCGGTTTTGTCGTTTGTTTTTGTGGCGACACTTTTACTAAGAAAATCACAAGTAGTAATGACAGAATTGAAAAAACCGGCACAAAAATAAACGGTAAATACCAAATAACGAGCCCAAGTGATGCCCCGATAATTGGACTTAATACTTTACCGAACGTATTGGCCGTTTCGATAATTCCTAAGCCTCTACTCACATCTTCTTCATCATGATACATATCTCCTACAGTTGGGATCGTGACTGGAAAAGCCCCAGATGCCCCTACTCCTTGTAAGAGTCGACCTAAGATAATAAATAAATAAGGATGAGCCATTTGCCAAGAGGCAAAAGCCGCTATTCCTCCACCAATTGCCGTCAGAATCAGACTTGGAATGATAACTTTTTTCCGTCCAAAACGATCAGACAAGTACCCTGCAATTGGGATTAAAATAATCGCAACAATTGAATACACAGTGATAATCAAGCTTGCCTGAAGCTGACTAATTTTTAAGACACTCTCAATCATCGGTAATACAGGGATTAACATCGAATTACCAAGTGTCATAACGAGTGGAATTGATGCTAAGGCAAGTAAATCTAATTTTTTTCGGTTCATTTGACAACATCCATTCATCCGCATTTAAGTACTGAAACTATTTTAAGCTTAATTCACTATTTCATACTTCAATCTGACCTAATAAATTTCGATTATGATACAATGAGACACAGATAATCAATTGGAGGTTCAACATGAAAAAAAACCGATTAGATAAATTTTATAATAAGACAATTGATCAACGGATTGAAGCATTAATGAATGGGGATTATCTTGAGACCCAATCAATTGACAGCTTTAAACAGGCATTTGTGTTACCTGAAGAAATTAGCAATCACATGATTGAAAATGTTGTTGGAACTTATCAGCTCCCACTAGGATTAGCACTTCATTTTTTAATTGATGGTGAAGATTACTTAATTCCAATGGCAACCGAAGAGCCTTCAGTTATCGCAGCAGCCAGTTTTGCCGCAAAAACGATTCGCCTTGCTGGTGGTTTTACTACTGACATTAGTAACCGAACGATGATAGGACAAATTGCTCTAAAGAACATTAAAAATAAAGATGATGCGATTCAAGCAATTTCTGAAGCGGAAGCGGAAATCATTTCGATTGCAAATAATGCGCATCCATCGATCGTCAAACGTGGTGGTGGAGCTCGATCGATCAATGTTCGTTGGCTTGAAGCGGATGCTGAACATGGTACACCTGCTTTTCTTGTCATTCATTTACATGTGGAAACACTAGAAGCAATGGGTGCAAATATGATTAATACGATGGCTGAAGCGGTTAAACCATTTTTAGAAGAAATGACAGAAGCGAATGCTGTGATGGGAATTTTGTCAAATTATGCGACGGAATGCCTCGCAACCGCTAGATGTAAGATTCCAGCTACTATGTTAGAACGGCGTGGTATGTCTGGGACTGATGTTCGTGATAAAATAATTGAAGCAAATCAATTTGCGATTGCCGATCCATACAGGGCAACAACAAATAACAAAGGGATTATGAATGGCATCTCTGCACTTGTTTTAGCAACAGGTAATGACACACGAGCAATTGAAGCCGGAACCCACGCATATGCAGCACGATCAGGACAATATCGTTCATTAACAAAATGGTCACAAGCTGAAGATGGTGATTTAATCGGTGAGCTAACGATCCCCCTGCCAATTGGAACTGTCGGTGGTTCAATTAACATTCACCCAGGCGCGAAATTCACCCACAAATTGCTCGGTTCTCCCGATGCAAAACAATTAGAGTCAATCATCGTCTCCGTCGGCTTAGCACAAAATTTTGCCGCAACACGTGCACTCGTAACCGATGGCATTCAAAAAGGCCACATGGCGCTACAGGCAAAATCACTTGCCATTAATGCAGGTGCAACTGGTGATGACATTCAAAAAGTCGCCCGACTCTTAAGAAAAGAAAAACATATGAATTTACAAACAGCTAAAACGATTTTACAAACCTTACGCTAAAAAAACTCGTTAGTCTCAAATTAGAGATTAACGAGTTTTTCATTATTGTTGTTTATTTACATATTGACGCATATGGTTTTTAATTCCGGCTAAACAAATTAGTGCTGGATCCATTTCAATATCTAGCTCAATATCCCCAACACCATTTGGAATTGTATCCATAAACACTGCTTCATAACGCTCAATTGAAATTTGCTCGCGTTCTTCAAGCAGTTTCTCATGGTATTCTTTCTTCAAATGATCACGATAACCAGGTTGCAAGATTCCTGTGAAAAATTCACCAACCGAACCAGAGCCGTAACTGAATAGACCGACAGTTGCTCCAGCTTCGAGTGTTTGATTTTGCTCAAGTAATGAGATTAAATTCAAATATAATGAACCCGTATAAATATTTCCAACAATCGCATTATAGTATTTTCCGACCTCATAGTAGTCCAATAAACGCTTTTTATCTGCTTCATCCGCATCTTCAAGAACTGATTGCAGTGCTTTTAGGCCCATTTTTGTATATGGTGTATGGAAAACAAGTGCTTCAAAGTCTTTTAAACTTGTCTTTGTTTGCTCCTGATATTGGGCAAATAAATCTTTGAAGAAATTAATGTATTGGATCACTGAAAATTTCCCTTGTACGTGAGCTGTATCCGAGTATAGTGGACGCCAAAAATCCATCGCATCATCTGTTTGATAGACACTTGGACTTTCAATCGTCAACAGCTTAGGATCACGAGCGATTACCATAGCCACCGCACCAGCACCTTGTGTAATTTCCCCGCCAGTTTTTAAACCATAACGTGAAATATCAGAAGCCAGGACTAAGACACGACTATCTGGATTCAATGCGATATGACCTTTGGCAATTTGAAGCCCAGCTGTTGCACTATAACAAGCTTGTTTAACTTCGATCGAACGAGCAGATTTTTTTAATCCTAATAATTCATGAGCAAAAATTCCGGCAGCTTTTGAGTGATCGACGCCCGTTTCGGTTGCAAAAATGACGTAATCAATCGCATCAATATCTGCCTGAGTCAATATATTTAGGGCAGCATTTGCTGCTAATGTCACAGCATCTTGCGTTTTGGGTGCTACTGCCATTTTTTCTTGCCCGATCCCTACTTTAAATTTACCTGGCTCAACACCACGTGCCTCAGCTAAATCTCCTGTATCAATATACATCGCTGGTGTGTAAAAACCGATTTTGTCAATTCCTATTTTCAATCTAGCCACTTCCTTTGGTTCATTCTTTTTAAAAAACTATTTCATTCTTATAACAGTCTTTTTTTAATTCTTATCTAATACTTTAACACGAATGGGTTAATTTCACTAATTTTTCTTGCTTATTTTAAGTGAAGTTACCATATTAATAATTAATAAATGATTAACTAGAAAAAATCTGTTAAACTTATATGGTAACTTCTAAGTAGAAAATAAGGAGTTGTTGATGATGGAAGAAATCGTTATTGTTAGTGCTGTCAGAACACCAATTGGAAAATTTGGCGGTGCTTTAAAAGATCATAGCGCGCGTATGTTAGGAACAATCGTTGTGAAAGAAGCAATTAAGCGCGCTCACTTAGAACCTGCAGAGGTTGACCAAGGTATTTTTGGACAAGTTTTACAAGCTGGAGTTGGTCAAAATGTCGCTCGACAAATTTTAGTTGATGCTGGCGTCCCTTATGATAAACCCGCAATGACAATTAATGAGGTCTGTGGTTCAGGTTTAAAAGCGGTCATTCTTGGTAGTCAGCAAATTCAACTAAATCAAGCTGAAATCGTCGTTGTCGGTGGTGTTGAGAGTATGAGTAACGCCCCCCACCTTCTGCCAAGCTATCGTTTTAAAAAAGAATTTGATCAAGAGAAGCTAATTGACGCTATGATTCATGACGGTCTGACAGATGCATTTAGTCAAAAACATATGGGCATTACAGCTGAAAATGTTGCAAAGCAATTTAATGTTTCAAGAGCAGAACAAGATCAATTTGCATTAAATTCACAACATAAAGCTCAATACGCTCAAGAGTCCGGTCGATTTAGTGATGAAATCGTCCCTGTTCCGATAAAAAATGAATTAGGCGAAACGATTTTATTTGATCAAGATGAACATATTCGAAAAGATGTTAAAATCGAAGACTTAGAGAAATTAAGAACGCCATTTCTTGAGGATGGCACAGTAACTGCTGGTAGTGCATCTGGAATTAACGATGGTGCAGCTGCTTTAGTTTTAATGAAAAAGTCAACTGCTGAAAAACGTGGTCTTAACTATTTAGCAACAATTAAAGATTACGCAGAAGTTGGCATCGATCCAAGTATAATGGGCTATAGTCCATACCATGCAATTAATAAACTTGCCCAACAATCTAGGCTTGATTTAAATCAAATCGACCTATTTGAAATTAATGAGGCATTTGCGGCTCAAAGTATTCCCGTTGTCCGCGATCTAGGTCTTGACCCCAATAAAGTAAATGTTAATGGTGGTGCAATTGCACTCGGTCATCCAATTGGTGCATCTGGCGCAAGAATACTGATTACTTTAATTTATGAAATGAATAAGACTGATGCTAAATCAGGAATTGCCAGTCTCTGTGTTGGTGGAGGAATTGGTGTCTCGATGCTAGTTGAAAAATAAGATCACAAAAAAGGCTAAAGAAAGATTTGACAATCTTTCTTTAGCCTTTTAGATTTAATTCGATTCAAGTTGTAGTAATGATTTTTTTAATGCTAAGCCCGATCGAAAACCAGTCAGTTGCTTATTTTTACCGATCACTCGGTGACACGGTACAACAATCAACAATGGATTCTGACCAATCGCTCGACTAACTGCACGAACAGCTTCTGGACGATTAATTGAATTGGCAAGTTCGCTATAGCTCCAAGTCTCACCATATGGAACTTCCGCTAATTGGTGCCAGACGCTTTTTTGAAAAGGGGTACCATAAATATCAGTCACAAAATCAAAGTTGACTAATTGTCCGTTCAAATAAGCACAAAATTGGTCTCGTTCACGATCAAATAATCGATCATTTTGAACGAGCTGATAAGTTTTAAATGTCTTAGTCAGCCATTTTTCTGCAAAATGGTCAGGTTGATCATTGTCTGTCGTCACCAAAACAAGACCTCGATCAGTTTTATATAACGTCAATTGTTGGTCTAGCCCAGTAAATGTTGTATAGTAAATTGTTTTTGCTACCATCAAAATCGCCCTTTAGTCATTTTTTTAATCATGCCAAACGAGATGGTCAATAATTAAAGCTGAACGCGCACTAAAACCGTCCGCAAACTCTTCTGGGTAGTAATAACCGATTGAGTAATCCTGTTCATGTTTAGTAAAAAATGATACACGTCCAATAAATCCTTGTTTTTCTACCTGAAATTCCTGATCTGAAAAATCATATGCAAATCGCTCCGGTTCCTTTGTCGTAAAACCAGCTGTTTGTAATTCAGCAAGAACTGTTTCTTTTGAAGCCTCCATAATGAACATTCGAGCATCTTCATTTTTTTCGCCATTATAGTTCGTAAATATGTTTAAACCATTTTGCTCAAAGTGACCGACCATATCCTCTGGTATATATGCAGAAAAGTCAATCCCTTCATCTTGATAAAGTAGAAGTGTTGTTGATTCTTCCATACCTTCAATCTCAAGTGTTGCTTCTTGTTGCTCAGCTAAATTTGGTGTTTGCTTCTCCGCTTGATTTGACTCAACTCCAGTGAGATTGTCACTCTCGGGATGATCTTCGGTCTGATCCGCATGTTCTTGATCATCATTTAATGATGTGCCACATCCAATCAAAACAATTGCTAACATAACAACCATGAAAAATAAGTGTGTTTTCTTCATTATTTCGCCCCCTAGTTGATCAACGTATTGTCAAAAATTTATAAGTAAAAACTTCCGTTTTTATTGATTTAATGCTATTAACCACAAAAAAACTT
>NZ_BAABDL010000150.1:0-1649 GCF_039539605.1 Amphibacillus indicireducens
CCTAACTGGCATTCACTTTTGGCAATTTAATGGGCAAATCACCTATAAAAAATCAAGTTATGAATAATGCAGGTTATAATTATATTTTTTAAACTCCTTTGTTTTATGAAAATAATTATTACCATTACACACCTAAATATATTGGTTATTACTTCTACATTAATTTAAATTATATACTCACTTCTAAAAAAATGACAGCTAATTCGTTCGACAAAATCCACTTTCTTTCGACAAAATTAATTTACCACAATTTAAACTATAAACTTAAAAAGCACTTGCTAATCATCACAATAATTGATACCACAAATAAATTAGATTCGGCGTTTTATATTAAATATTATTCAGTGAGGCTGAGATATAACTAGTCTTACTAAGTAAAAAATGGTTCTATTTACGGTTTTGTCGTAAATAGAACCATTTTATTTTTATGTCTATTTTTGTTTATTGAAGTCTTAGTGTTATTGTCAGTAAACTTCCTTAAGTTCACTGCCAATAACGCATAACCAAGTTCATTGTGTGCTTTGGATTTACCCCTTAAAAATAAATGAGTGAAAGCCAAATTTGCCTTCAGAAACCCGAGGAATAGCTCAACATCTATTTTACGTTTACGATAGATATCATCTATTTTATCATCTGAAAGCTTTTCTCTCACGTATGCTTTTTGACTTTCCCATTTTTTTATTGTAGTACAATCTGCGAATATTCCCTTCTTTAGCTGATATACACAACTCTCTCAATAAGCACCTTTTACAATCTTCACATTCACAGACTTTAAACTGTCGTTTAAAACTATATTGATCTATTCGAGTCGAATCATAAATATAATTTAATTGCTTTTCATTCGGACACAGATAAGAATTCACGACAGAGTTATAGGTCCAATTCGCAGTATTTAAGAGATTCTCTCTATATTTCTTCATCTTTTCTTTTCGGTATTGATTGTATGTAATCAATGGGGTACGCTCACATTAATTTGATGCGTCACGATAGTTTTGTTCACTTCCATAACCGACATCGGCAACGATATATTTCGGTAATGGAAAGTAGTCCTCTTCCATCATATCAAGTAATGAGATAAATGTTCATATATCTGTCGGATCGGGAAAAAGGTCACACGCTAGGAACTGACAACAGATACAGAAATCACCTCTTCTAGACCTTTTAACTGACGCATAATCAACGTCCAATTCGCCCAAGAACAAGCATATGATACATATAAGTGATAGCGATTTAGCTCAGCAACCATTTTCAAAACAAAGACTCTTCTCACTTATAAGTGAGAAGAGTCTTTGTTTTTTACTTTTAACTAAGAGCGGTCAAATTTTGCACCAATTGTTGTTTGATCTTCAAATTCAACTTCAAAATCCCATTCTTCTATTTCCGCCGAATCAACAGTGATCGCCGCTAAAAATGCAGTTTTTAATTCGCCAATTGACTGGTCTATATCAATTGTGACTTTAGATAAAATTCTTTCCATCTCTTCTTGAGCAGCTTGACCAGTTAGATTATCTTGATTATCATATTCCACACTAAAATCTTGGTCACGTAAATCATATTCATACTCCCACTTAACTCTACGTATTGTCAAAAATTTATAAGTAAAAACTTCCGTTTTTATTGATTTAATGCTATTAACCACAAAAAAACTT
>NZ_BAABDL010000151.1:0-3115 GCF_039539605.1 Amphibacillus indicireducens
TGCACTTAGTATATCAAAAAATCAACAGAACTGTTAAGAGGACGGCATTTAGATATTATTCAGTGTACACTACCTTATGGATTGGCGCTTACTATAGATTACGCCCATGCCGGGCACACTAAGAGAAGAGGGAAGATTTTCATTTCTCCCCTCTCAAATACAACCCCGTAACCTATTCAAATGAAAAATGACGTTAGTGAGTTTTTTTCTCACCAACGTCATTTATTGTATAACCTTAATAAATTACAGTCGAGCTCCAGTTTTGAAATACTAAATGGAGCTCATGATTTAAGTGCTTAATTATTACATGTCGAAATACTACTCTTAACTTTTGTTTCTATATAAATCGCAAATGGACCGGATATCAAAAAGTGTGTGAGGCAAAGTGCAACGACGACAAAATAAAAATTTATACTTAATACATGTGGAAAAATTACTACATAGCCTAAACTCAAGAGCAAACTAACAAAGACAAATAAACTTGAATAAACTAGTCCCTGCTTAATTGTTTCTTTATACGGCATAATCAAATACACCTTCCTCTTTAATTGTGAATTTTTAACAATTAGCGGTTTATTAGGTATGTTGCTCCAGCTATATCAAGAGCTGCTCCAGAAGTTCCGGCAACTTTCATCCCAGTTCCAATAACCGCTTTCTTAGCACCATAAGATGCGACTGCTTTTGCACCTACTTTTGCACCTATAAGAAGACCAGCGGTTGTGAAAACCAACCCTCCGTTAATATTTTTCATTTTCTTTGATGATATTTCCTCAAATCCTTTAATTTTGAATTCTTTCATGTGAATTCTCCTCTCTTAAATATATTTATATTAAGACATAGCTACTTAATGTGTGCACCCATTGTTCACCTGCCGTAATACCATAAAGGTTAGTCTTTTAAATTAATTTTTTCTAACACGAAGTGAATCACTTTCTTCGTCTCTGTTACGACGCTTGCTTCCGCAGACATCCCACTTCTAATGGGTTTCATATTACCTTCTCGATCTTCAATCGCTGTCTGGTCTAAAGTGGCCTCCACTAAATAATAGCTATTGCCATCTTCTTGAACCGTTGAATCGGTGCTGATCGATGTGACAGTTCCTGTTAACTGACCATAGTTTTGTTTTGGAAAAGCAGTAAAGTTATAATTTATTGAATCACCCAAGTTGATTTTTCCTACTTCATGATTAGGAACAGCGATATTCATCTTAAACTCAGATTCTTCTATTGGTAAAATAGATAGTAATCTTTCCCCTTGCTGAACAATGTCACCGTTAGCTACATCTTGAATCACATTGACTTTTCCTCGAATCGGAGCGGTAATTTCTCCTTCTCTAAGCCTTTGGTTTAACTGTTGGATATTCTCTTCAAGTAAATCTTTCTCTCGTTGTTTCTCTTTAATAAGATGAGTGACTTCAAGTAACTTATCTAATTGATATTTCTCTACAGTGTTTTCTCTATAGGCTGTTTGATCAGCTTGGTTAGTTTGTAATGTTTCTAGTTGTTGTTTTATTGATTCCTTTTGTAATAATAGTTCATCAGTATTTGATGAATCATTTCCATTATTTAATCGGGTTAAGTTTTGATTTAATTGTTCCAGATTGCTATTATATTCGTCGATTTGTGCATGTACGGTTAATAACGTTTCATTTTTATATGTTTCGACCTCTGTTTTGGTTGCACTTTGTTGTGTATCCATCAGTTGATCACCAGAAAGTGCATCAAGTTGCTCTAACATCGCTTGATAGGTTTGAAAAAAGAGCGTTCTTTTTTCGTCTGATGACGGAATAAGGTTTTCATTGTTCTCGATTGATGCTTTTAATTTTTTTTCGTTTTCCAATTCATGCTCCATATTTTGAATTTGAGACTCTATTACATCTTTTTCTATTAGATATTCTGCCTCTTGTTGTTGTTGATTCCTTTCTGTTTGTTTTAGAGTTATATCTAAACGTTGAAGCGAGTTTGTAAGTTCTTTTTCAAGTTCTTCGATTTCACGACGTGACATCTTTTGTTCATCTTCTAGTAGCTTCTGTTGCATGAAATACTGTTCTACTTGATGAAAATAAACACGTTCTCCTTCAACTGTCTCATTAAATAAATTTTTTTGTGTCTCGATACTTTCTTTAAAAGTTTGTAAGAATAGAAGATCATTTTCTATCTCTGTTTGTATGTCATCCAAACGTAATGCAAAGAGTGTTTCACCTTTTTCTACCACTTGTCCTTCATAAAATTGAATGCTTTCAACTTGTCCAAATAACGGGGATTGTATCGTGCTCACTTTTTCATTAGGACGAACAACGCCTGATGCTTTTGCGACTTCATCAATTTCCCCAATAAATGACCAAATCAATACACTGATAAGCAAGAGCACCAGAACAGAAATAAAAATCGAAATAAACGGATGGGTCTTTGATTCGAACACTTCTCGGCTATCACTTAATTCATCCAAGTTCCTAGTTATTTCTCTCATCTACTTCACCTCTAGTTCATTACCAATTGCTTTTCGGGTTGAATTGGTGTTTGGTTCTCCCACAATTGATAATACCTTCCTTCTTTATCCATTAGTTCATCATGTGTACCCATTTCAATAATTTCACCTTGTTCAATGACACAAATTTTATCGCATTTCATAATTGTACTCAGTCGATGTGCAATGATAAGAGTTGTAATTCCTTGACAATAATCATCAATCGTTTCTGAAATGGCTTTTTCCGTTATAGAATCTAAATGACTCGTTGCTTCATCCAAAATTAATATATCCGGTTGTTTTAAGATTGCCCGCGTTATCGATAAACGCTGACGTTGACCCCCGGAAAGATTGGAGCCATTCTCTTCAAGGAGTGTATTGTACCTTAGAGGTAGATTATTAATAAACTCATGTGCTTTTGCAATTTTTGCAGCATCAATAATATCTTCCAAGGTGGTATCGATATTTAAACCTAGTGACAAATTCGCTTCAATCGTGTCACTGAAGAAAAAACTCTCTTGTGATACATAAGCAATTCTTTCCCGAAGTTTTTCAAAATCTAAATCTTGGATATTATAATCCTGCATTATTCATAACTTGATTTTTTATAGGTGATTTGCCCATTAAATTGCCAAAAGTGAATGCCAGT
>NZ_BAABDL010000152.1:0-24248 GCF_039539605.1 Amphibacillus indicireducens
TGCACTTAGTATATCAAAAAATCAACAGAACTGTTAAGAGGACGGCATTTAGATATTATTCAGTGTACACTACTTATTAATAAACCCTCTAATTCCTTTAGCTTCAAGGCATTAGAGGAACTTATGTTTAATTAAGGATAAAGCTCAGGATTTTACTTCTAAATATGACATATGCCATTGATAATCGTGTAAAATCTATATTAGATAGAGCCTATAACTACTCTCGAAGATCTAACATTATTCAACATATTTAAAATGTGATAGGCACCTAGACATAACTTCTTAAAACATTTAACTTCATAATACTATTGAAAAAATCCCCTCAAACCCTTCATATGCGTAAGCCAGCCCTATTATAAAAAAATTGGAGGAAATTACAATGATCAATCAGAGTGACAAAAATGAATTATTTCATGTTTACTACAAGCGTTGGATAATGATATACAAAGAAGGTGCGATACGTAAAGTTACTATGTCCAAATATTTGATGACCCATCAATGGGTTGAAAAGTTAATTCCAAATCTTTGTATATATCAGCTTAACCGTCTTACTTACCAGCAATTGCTGAATGACTATGCTGTCGAACACGAACGCCAAACAACAATGGATTTTCACCATCAGCTTAAAGGCGCAATCCTTGATGCGGTTGATGAGGGTTTAATCGACCGTGATCCAACTCGAAAAGCGATCATTAAAGGCAAAACACCGCGTGAAAAAAAGACAAAGTATCTTAATCAATTTGAGTTGCACACTTTGCTAAGCCGATTAAACCTTGGAGCAGAAATCAACTGGGATTGGTTTATTTTGTTGGTTGCCAAAACTGGGATACGTTTTTCCGAAGCACTAGCTTTAACACCCAATGATTTTGATTATATCCGCCAGATGCTATCCATTAATAAAACCTGGGATTATAAGGGTGATGGAGGATTCTTACCCACTAAGAATCAATCTTCGGTTCGTAAAATACAACTCGACTGGCAAACGGTTATCCAATTCTCGCAATTAACTAAAGGGTTAATTGAGGATAAACCAATTTTTGTTAGTGATGATCGTAAAATCTATAATTCAACTGTAAATGACATTTTAGCACGTTGTTGTAAAAATGCTGACGTACCGTGTATTTCAATACATGGATTACGACATACACATGCTTCACTTTTGTTATTTGCTGGAGTATCAATCGCAAGTGTGGCTCGCAGGCTCGGACATGCTAGTATGACAACAACTCAGAGAACGTATCTCCACATCATCCAAGAGCTTGAAAATAAAGATGTGGACTTAGTCATGCGTTCTTTGTCTGCATTAAGTTAATCATCATCACTTACTGTTATTTATTGGTTTATGACTTACGCTGATGAAGGGTAATAGTGTTGTCTAATTCTTTGAAGAACTCACCGATTTTTTCTTGTTCTTTTTTAAATGGGAAATTAAGTGTCATATTTTTAACAACTTTTGCATTTAACTTCGGCTGGGCTGTTCCCGTGTTATATTTCTCATAATTTTGTTTTTCTAATAATTGCAATAAGAAATAATTTGACCCACACATCATTCTCATGATGTGTGCATGATTGTTAATCCAAAACTTCCCTTCAGGCAAATAGGCTATTGGACTGTTTCTTGTAGTAATATTTGCTCCATCTTCCGCTAAAAGAACATACTCTCCTTCAAAAATATAATCTTCAACATAATCAATAATACCCGTTGCTCCATAGTAGGGATATTTACCATGTATTCGTTTCTCTGAATCAATAGGTATTCGTTTACCATTAAAAAATTCTACCATATCCCCCAGCTTACGCTGTTCCCAAGCGTCAGTGAATCCAGGGAAACGAATTTCAGGAACATTCGATCCATTTTTCGGGAACATTTTTTGAAGCAAACTTTTCTTCTTATCATGTAAGTGTTTTAGCTTTCGCTGATGAAGGGTGATAAGGTTGTCGAGTTGTGAGAAAAAACCACCTATTTCCTTCTGTTCTTCTTCAGTTGGAAGCATGATTACTTGATTCTTCACTAAATCAGAATTCAAATTTACTTGACTTCCTGGCTGACCATATTTTTGCCACATAGGTCTAAACATTTCTAGCCATTGAAACATAAACTCGCGATCAAATTTAGGATTAAGAAAAATTAAAAATCCATCATGTACACCCGTCTTAATGTAGTTTACGACAGGTTTACCAACAGTTGCGGCTATACTTAGCAACAAATGAGGGTCTGTAAGTACGCGGGTTTTTTCCTGCCCTAACTCTGAAATGCGTTGTTCAAGATGATGAATACGTCCATCTTGTTCAGTTACATCTGCAATTCGTAACCAACCAACATCAGAATTTTCATCAAACCATTTCGGGTCTTGAATAGGTCTTGGGCTTGCCCCACGAACAATATCAGCCAACTCTCCCAACCTACGCTGTTCCCAAGCCTCAGTAAATCCCGGGAATCTTAATTTTGGTATATTTGTGTTGTTTTCACTCATGTCTGTTCTCCTTGTATCTTTTTAATCTCTCTGTCAAAATCAGAAACGATTTTTTGATATTTGTTAAATTCTCTATATTCATCTATGGCTTTTTGCCTGGCTATGCTATCAGGAACAAGCCTGCGCCCCTCAAAAGCTTCATAACGATTATATTTTTCAAAAAACATTTCTTAGTTTAAGTTTTTCCTTCAATAGCATCGCACTAAGTGGTATGTGCAAATTCTGCACTAACCACTTTTTCATCAACACTATACATAAAAAGTTGTCTTTCATTCATTGTATAAACCATATTCACCACACACTTTATAGACTTTTTTTGACCCCTTTAGTTTATAACTAAATCACCACTCAACATGTAAATGGCTTACGTAAGCCATTTCGTTATTTATTTTTTATAGCACTTGTACTTCTTTATCACGCACCATTGTTTTCTTCATTCCACTCCTGCACCGCAGCACACTTACTATTTTTGAAAATCTATTTTTTCTGTTTACAATCTGCTTATTATTTTATATACTAAACATATACTATTATTAATATCGCGCTAAACAGTAGGTGTCTATCTATAGATGCTAAATCTGGAAGGTGTGTTTAGATGAATTAAGGGTTTCCTGTACGGTGTTTGTTTACAAATGCTTGAGTCAGGAAGCTCTTTTTATTTACCCCATTTCAAGTAATCGTATATCAGGATAAGCCTTCTTAGATGCGTTCTTATTTGCGCACTTACATTCTGCAATACATTTACATCTTCTGAAAAAATCTCCTTTAGTACGTTCTCAAGATCCTCAATTATAATTTGCGGTTCTTCAAGATGCGACATCAACCTTAAAGCACGCTCTAATGATTTTTTCTCTTGTCTCCAAATTTGTTGTACAGAGGTATAGTGACCCAAACTCTTTCTGTTTTTTTGGATTGAAGGTGAAATGATTTTATCAAAATCTAACATAATTGCTATTTCCCTACACTCCGGAAACTCTTTTGTTGCCTCTCCTAGATATTTATTGACTGGGAGCCTTCCTGAGTTTTGTCTCAACACTTTTGGAAAAGCATATTCCAACATTTCATCCGCGGTAAAGCCTAAGTCTCCTATTATAATATCGCGGTACCATTCATTTCCGTCAATTCCGTTTAACCCCTTTAGCCCCAAATCTGAAACTTTCCCAATAGCTAGCACTAATTCTTCATCATCTACCCGTGTATCATCCAAAGCAGCTACTCTTAAATTGTTAGTGGTCATATTTGTAACAGTATAATTGTACAGCTCTTCCTTAAAACGGCGTAGGATTTTCACAGGCAACTTTGTTTTCTTTTTTTCTAATGCCTTGTACAAAATCAAAAAGTCAGATAGAGTTACCTTTTTCATAATTAGCGGTTTGTTATTGATCATTATCGTAAATGGACTAATTTCTACCCCCACCATATCTGGCTTATATTCAACAAATATAAAACGATCTTCAAGTATTGAGAGTTGTTTTTCATCCAAGCAATCCACGATAGATTTCAGAATGTTTTGTATATTTGTATCTCCGATAGAGTATCCAACAAAAATAATAGGATATTCCATAAAAATCGTCATTAACTTTGCAGCAAGGTATGCGCTTTTCTTTTCAAACATGACGTAATCATATTCATTAATAATAATGCTATCGGGTTTTTCGACTGAACCATGAATTTTGTATATTTCTGCAATACCTTGAATTGCCGAAAATATTAATTCGGTTTGACCAATATATTTTGTAAATCCCTGTAATGTATCTTCAAGAAAAGAATCATAATTTGTTGTTATGATCCCCGCGATGCTCTTTTCGGAAATCTGAGCAAGTTTACTTATCTCTTCCTTATATTTTGGATTAACTATAGTTTGGCTTTTAATAAAAGTAGCTATTTCAGCCTTGAATGGCGAGAAACCTTGTCCTTTGATATCTTTCAACACCTTTTCATCAACGGTTCTCATTGCGGGGTCAGCAAACCATTTAAAATCATAATCCTTCTGAATTAATTCCGCAACTTTAGGCATAATACCTGCTCTACATTCAAATCCTTTCGCTTTATTTTCATAGGAATTATAAGTGAAATCATCATTGTTGTTAATTATCTTTGCAAAATGTTCCAATAAACCTTTCCAATCTGGTAGATTCAAATATCTTCGCGATAACCCTGAACCCACAAAGAGAATAGGTGTTGCATTAAACCCGTGAACAAGTTCTTCAATTTTCGACAAAACAATACACCTGCCTCACATATTTATTCACTCTTTCGTAAGGTTTTCTAAAATGATTAAACCTTCCACCCACTAGTCAACAGACGATAAGACACAGTCGTTCTTACCTAGTATACTTACTCCTATTTTAATAACAATCACATCTTTCGTTAGCATTTTCCCTTCAATCTCGCCATATTGAGTGGTATTTTCCAAAACGGAAACAACCACTTTTTCGTCTTATTCACTAGACTAAAAGATAACTCTTTACCTAGTGGTTTACAACCAACTCATCAGCTAACATATAAATAGCATCACGTAAGCCGTTACGGTATTTAATTTTTGACAGTGCCTGTATTTCTTCATCATGTGCCATTGTCTGGTAATCATTACTTGCTTGAGCGATGATGTCCCGAATCTGCCCAGTATCATCCAAGTCTTGCAAACCAAAACGGTGCCGACTGAAAAGCTCACGCATCTGAGCGCTTGTGATAATATCTGTGATCCCCCATTTCACACGAAAGTCTAAGAACATCCGATCAAGGTTCACAATATTCGCCGCTTGAATGATTGATTCACTATCAGCTAGTCTCACAGGATATTTATAATTTGAACCTTCTGGCGGAAAATCCCCTTTAATAATTGCGGTTGCAGCATTCATAATCTTAGCTGCGTAATTTCGATCATCCAACCCATTGGCAAATTGATTGATTTTCTCTTGCGTTTCTTTAGCTTCTGCCGTTTGACCGTAATGGACTTGATTTAATAATTGTTCTACTAATTCCGTTAAATAATCGTAGTCAACTTTTACATCCTTAACGTGTGTCATCCTTAATTCAATCTGATACAGTGGAATTTTCTTCTCTTTTGAAATATGCTGTTTTAATTCATTCGTTAAAACAGTCGTCAACATCACTTCTTGTTCTGAAGTCATTCCTAGATTTTCAACTAAATCATCAGGATTGTCATAGTTAAAACCGACCTCATGCCCGTCCACTTCCTCTGGATCATACTGTTTTAACTTTGCCATGCCGATATTATATTCACGCAATAAATCCAACATATAATCTTTTTGTTTTTCAGACGGTGGTAGTTGTTCAAAATCACTTGTTAAACTTGCCAATTTATCAACCACTTTTTTCACTTCATCGAACACATCTTCAAACGGCTTGGCGATCACACCATCCTTTTGGTTGGATTCCCGTTGATCATCCTCTGATAAAATTGCAGAATCCTTATTCGCATAGATTGCTAAAGCCTTATTCATCAACTTTTCGTTTTGGGCTGGCCAACGGTAATTTACAATTCGTCCCCAAGGTTTTTCTTGCATATCAGCAATACGATTTGTTCTTGAGTAAGCTTGAATAAGTCCAGATCCTTTTAGGGTTCTGTCAACATATAATGTATTAAGTTCAGGTGCATCAAAACCAGTCAAAAGCTGGTCAACGACAATCACAAGGTCAAGATAATTCTTGTCTGTTACAGACTTATTCAAACGGCTTGTCACATCTTGCGTGTAACCCGCTACGTCATCCATACCCCAATCTGTTCCAAACTCTTTATTGTAGGCCATAATCGCATCATACAATCCTTGATTCGTCGCAAGCATACTATCATTATTAGACGAGTTTTGACTAAAGGTCACAGCAACTTTTAATGTTTGTCCGCCATTTTGTTTATTTTCTGCATTGACACGTTGAAATTCACGAAAATACATCATCGCCATTGGTGTACTCGCTTTCCCACCACCTACATGTGTCGTAAATAAAGCATTATATCTGCCTTCATTTGAGCGATTACGCCAATTTTTGAAGATATCCTCGACAACCAATTTGATGTGGTCAGGATTTTCATCATAGAAACTTGGTTCGACCGCATCATCCATATCTTCTTGTGTGAGATTATTAATTTTTTCTTGAATTTGCTCTTCCGTCCACTTGGGGTAGCGTTCGCGATAGAAGGTTGGTAGATAGGTTTTTCTCATTTGTTCCTCGTCAATCGTCGTTTGAAAGTCGACTTTGAATCCTAAAACATTTCTATCTGCTATCGCTTCCCGAATCGTATAGGCGTGTAACAACGGACCAAAGATATCTTCCGTGCGCAAACCAGTCGTTGTTTCATCAAACATAGGAGTTCCCGTATAACCAACCCAGGCCGATCTCTTAAAGGCTTTTTGGATGGTTGCAAAACTTTCTCCCCCTGTCGAACGATGCGCTTCATCAACAATAAAGACGATATTCTTTTCTGGCGCTTTAAAATTCTTACGTTTAACTAGAGTGTCTAGTTTTTGCACTGACGTAACAATAATGCTATTATCTTTACTCTTAAGTTTACGGCTCAGGTCATTTGTGTTGTTCGTATTTTGAACACTTCCCAGCATATCATCACTTGCATCTGGATCGTAGGCTTTGTAGTTCTCATTTGTTTGCTTTGTCAAAGCAATTCTATCAACCACAAAAACGACTTTATCAACCTTTGGCATTCGGCTTGCTAGCCACGCAGTCTTGAAGCTTGTAATTGTTTTCCCCGAACCCGTTGTGTGCCAAATATAGCCAACCTTATTAGTTCCAAGTTCAAAATCCGCTCGTTTCAAATTTTCAATCACATTTTGAGTCGCATAAACTTGGTAAGGCCGCATCACTTTAAGCATTTGCTTATTTTTTGTACCATCTAAAATCATGTAGTTTGTCGCCATTTGATGTGCCATCGGTATGGACAACATTGAATCGGCAAATTCTTTCCAGTTTCGTACAATTGTATTGTCACTTTTACGTTGCCAGTTAAAGGCGAAGTCTTTATTGAACTTATCAGCTGTGGTATTTGCCATGTACTTCACATTATTCGGTGTTATCGCCACCAAAATTTGCAAAGTAGAGAAAATATCACGATACTGATTTTCATCGGCATATTGATGCATTTGATTTAAGGCCTCGTCAACATTCCGAGTATCACGTTTTTCTTCTATTTGAATGATGGGTAGACCATTAATAAGAAGAGTCGTGTCAAATGTACGGTCTTGTTTTCCCGTAATCACAGCCGGACGATTAATTTGATTGACTACTTGATAGACCGTATCGCCAGCACCAATTTGCTTTTGATCGAAAACCGTCAAAAATACATGACGACCATCATCCAAATCAATTTCAATTTGTGATACGCCATTTAAACCATATAAAAACTGCCCTGCCTCATATGGCGTTTGGATATCTGAAATGATCTTTTTTACTTGATTAAACTCAACTGTACTGAGTGGATGATCAAGCGTGTTTTGGTTATGTTGTTCTAAAATTGTTTTGAAGTTATCCCAAAGTTGATCAGTTGTTTTGATGTCCGGTTCATATTTCCAAAGTTTCGTCTTAACAACATAATCCATTGTTTTCTCTTTTCCGATAATACCTGCAAGATGTTCTGGTTTAGTAATCGTTCCACTTGTGATGTATTGAATGAGTTCCGTTTCAAATTGATTTTCATTCATGTTTTACTTGCCTCCTTTAATTTAGCTAAAAGTATTGTTGTCTCAAATCTTGCTACACGAGTACGTAAAGCTTGAAGCCGCAATTGATTAAAATATAATTCACCAATTTTTTTTTGTTTCTCAATTGATGGACAGTCAGGTAACTTTAACTCTTTCACCTGTTTCAGTGTGTATTTTAAAACTTGTGAACCCTGCAATCCCATCAGAAATTGCTTTTTAATCAACTGATTTTCATTAAGAAGATAAACCAAATACATTGGATCAATATTTTCATTAGGTATCAACTTCACATAGTTTTGTGTGTAAAGATAACCTTCTCGCTCTTTACTTACAATTGTTGAATCTCCAGAAATTAGACTAAATATGACATCATCAGTATATAGTGTATTGACTTTATCATACGTTCTTACTTGTTTGTTATCAGTATTTGTCTTCATACCAACTAAGTCATCAGCCAAATCAGGCTGACCATAATAAGTATAAAGCGGGGCATTAGCATCAAATACTTCAGTAATTCTAAATTGAGGTGAACCACTTATAAATTCAACCACATCACTCAAATTCAACATAGAAACCGTGCCTCTCTAAAATTAAATATTATTTAATGACACAATTATATCAGTAGCCCTTTCAAAATACAATCCCTCTTTTTTTAATTTTAATAAATTACAAAAACATTTATGGCGAATTATTTTCTTACCTCTCAAATAAAACAAAAAATTGAATAAGTCAATTTCATACTAGTGATTTATATCATTTTAAATTCTTAAACATCTGAATTGTTGATAACATCTGCTCTATCCTCTTGATTTATTATCACAAACAGAAAAACATCCATTCCGTCAGATTGACAAAATAGATGTTTTCCCTTAAAACTCCATTATAAAAATGTTTATTATGTGGGTACACCCCCGAAACATCAAAACGATATAATTTCCCCTTTTTAATCACATTGCCATTTGTCATCGACAATCGAACACGAACCGGCCGGATCATCAGTTTTAAAGGTTAGCAATTTATTTAATGGGATTCCCTCATCTTGTGAAATCTTAGCCAATATTTCTTCAATATGCTCTTGAGATTGAGCACCAGTAATTGCATATTTTCGATTAATAACTAGGGTTGGTGCACTATTAACCCCATAGGACTGCGCTAACTGTAAGTCGGCCAAGACAGCTTTTTCTGTCTCCTCTTTTTCAAATTGTGCTTTCCAATCAGCAAATGAGATACTCGTTTCTTTCACTGCTTCTTCTAATACAGCAATATCTTCAATATTCTTATTTTCAACAAACAATTTGTTTTGGAGACGATCGAAGACATCCCAATAAACAGCTTCTCCACCGACAATGCCAGCAGCTTTTGCAGCTTTCAAAGCTGGCTTTGAGATCGGAAAGTTGAAATCCGTTTGACGCATGCCTTCTATATTGAAACGATGTTCATCATCGTTTTTATTTGCTTGAACCCAATGTCCTAAAACTTCTGGTTTAACAGCTTCTCGTGAGCCAAAACTCCGGATAAAGTCTTCAGCTTCCCATCCTAAAGCAAACGAACGATGATCGATTTCAATATTATTATATTTCGCAGCTATCTTTCGCATCCTTGCAGACATCGGGAAACAAAAACTACAAATAACGTCATGGAAAAATTCTATTTTAATCATAACCCTTTCCTCCTTGAAATGTACCACTTGGGACTTTGACAAATGTTCATTCAAAATGCAAGACTTTATTGTGTGGGCACACTGACTTTCTGCACTTATATTTTAGCTTAAGTTATTTAAACCTGTTGTGGAGACTGACTCTTAATCGATTCATTTGAAGCCATTGTCAATTCAAAGGTTTTAACTGCATCAGAATATGTTGACTTAATACCATGGCTGTCGCCAGTTCTTACTGAATTAATAAACTCCTCTACGGCTTTCAAATGAGAACTTTCTGTAACTGAAACCTTTCGAATGGAATCATTTGTAATATAACGGAACTCATTATTCCAATCACACTCAATCACTTCATCTTCACAGACAATTCGAAATCCAGCGCCATTAAAATGTTTAATATCATCTAGATAACAAGCGGTTTCAACTGTAGCAAGTACCCCTGACTTAAATGAGATTGTTGCTACAGAATAGTCTTCTAAATTATAGTCGGGAATATTCTCTACCAGTCCCTTTCTTCCTAGACAAAATACTGATTCTGCTTCACCAAATAAATACCTCAACGTATCAAACAAATGGGTGCTTTGCTCTACAATCTGCCCACCTGATCTTTCCTTTCTTCTCCACCAGGGGGCTCCAGGAATTCCACCTAACCATCTTGCGGTAACTAGTCCTACTTTTTTATTGGATAGATAAGCCTTAATTTTGTTCATTTCCTCGTTATATCTTTCCTGGTATCCAACAGATGATATGACACCGGCCTTTTTGATTTCAGCTTCTATTGTTTTTGCTTTTTGAACAGAGACTTCTATGGGTTTTTCTACATACATGTGTATGCCCTTTTGAGCTGCAAGTATTTCGGCATCCCCATGACTATCTGGCGGAACACAAATAAATACAGCATCCAGGTTTTCCTTCTCGTACATTTCTTTATGATTCGAATATAAATTTGCCTTAGGAGCCTTTTCCCCAGTCTTCTTTAATTTTACGATATTGGAGGATGTCAATGCAGTAACCTCGACCCCATCAATTTTTAATAGATTATCCAAATGAACGTTTCCAAACCAACCACAGCCGATTATACCAACTTTAATAATATCCATTTTAATTATCCCCTCACATTATTTTGTCAATACAATAAAAATATAACATTATCATTAACAAGTGTCAGTACATAGCTAGTACCTATTTTTTCTATTCCGAAACGAACTCTGTAAAAATCATAATTATCTATCCGTTCTTTAGCTTAATCCTTAGTTCCTTGGACATAGCTAAAACATAGGATTATAGAATTCTGATAATACTACCACGGACACCCTAGGATTGCAATGATGCATTAAATATCACAAACTCAACCATAAGTAATTTAATTTGTAAAAACATAATAAACCCTTGCAAATTCTCCCCTTCCAACCCGCATTCTACCGTTTGAAAAATAATAGAGTCTTGTCGAAAAACAATAGGGAAACCCTTGAGTTTATTTAATTTTCCCTTTTATTCCATCAGGATATCTTGGCTCTTTCAAATCTTTATTCTCTAAGAAGCGGGACTTTTACAAATGTTTATTCAAAATTCAAGACTTTATTATGGGGTTACAACTACCGCTCCAGCACCGTTACAACTTCAATATGGGAAGTTTGCGGAAACATGTCGACTGGTTGAACTTTCTTCAATTTGTACCCGCCTTCAGTCAATGTCACTAAATCGCGTGCTAATGTTGCTGGGTTACATGAGACGTAAACAATTCGCTCAGGGTTCATTTCAACCATTGCATGTAATAGAGCTTCGTCACAGCCTTTTCTTGGTGGGTCAACGACGATTACGTCTGGTTTTAGACCGTCTGCTGTCCACGCTGGCATGACCTTTTCTGCTTGTCCAACGACAAATTCTGTGTTATCCATGCCATTCAACTTAGCATTTTTCTTCGCATCTTGAATCGCTTGTGGAACAATCTCAACACCGTAAACTTTTTTAGCTTTTTGGGCGAGGAAGAGTGAAATACTACCGATGCCGCAATAAGCGTCAATAACTGTCTCTCCGCCTGATAAGTCGGCATATTCTAATGCTTTATCATAGAGTACTTTCGTTTGTTTCGGGTTAATTTGATAAAATGACAGCGCTGAAATTGCAAATTTGACATCCCCGATTGTGTCATAAATATATTCTTCACCCCAGAGGCAGTTTGTCTTTTTGCCAAGGATTACATTCGTGCGGTCTGGATTAACGTTGTGCATAATTGAGGTGATGTTTGGCTGTTTCTCCAAAATTCGCTCAATAAATTCATCTTGCTTTGGGATCTTATTTGTCCGAGTCACGATAACAACCATTGTTTGTCCGGTATTTTCACCTGATCGAACCATAATATGACGTAAGACGCCTCGATGAGTTTCTTCGTTATATGCGGGAATGTCAAGGTCATTAGCAACTTCGCGAATGAGATCAACTAAATCATCATTCACTTCAGATGTCACAATGCAGCGTTCCATGTCTTCGATGATGTCATGGCTACGGGGGCGGTAAAATCCAGTGATCAGTTTACCGTCTTTTTTGCCAACTGGTATCTGCACTTTATTACGGTAGCGCCAAGGATCGTCCATGCCCAATGTCGGTTCAACATTGACATCTGTAATGTGTGCGATTTTTGCTAGCACATTCTTCACTTGATTTTGCTTCATTTTCAATTGCATCTGATAGCTCATGTGTTGCAATTGACAGCCACCGCATTTATAAAAAACATCACATGGTGGCTTGACCCGGTCTGGGCTCGTTGTAATTAATTCAAGACGACGACCGACTGCAAAGTTTTTCTTAACCATGATTACTTTCACTTTCGCTGTTTCACCTGGCAATGCATTTGAGACAAAGATCGGATAGCCGTTTATTTTACCGACACCATTGCCATCATGAGTAATATCTTCAAATGATAATTCAATTGTTTGGTTTTTCTGGACTGGCGTTTGCTGTTTAGACACGAATTTTACTTCCTTTCTGAATCGACTTGCTAACTATTTACTTAGTATATCACCTTATAGCGCCTTGATTACCACCATTCGACTTTATATTTCCCGGGAAATAAAAAAATTGTCATGAATATTCAGATCAATGTCTATAAATTGAGTCATTCATAGCAGTTATATTTTGTCTTATCCGCGAAATAATAAATTTACACGCGAATTTAGAGATTTACGCGCGATATTCAATTTTTACACGCGAATTCATGGATCTGCACGCGAAATTAAGATTTTGCCCGTGAACTGATTGATTATTTAAAAAAAGCTCTTGAAATTAATCGAGAGCTTCTTCTGTTTCCTTATCTTCTTTACCACGCTTGATTTGTTCATCTGTTGGGAGATAGTATTCGATATGTTGCTTGAGGTTTGTGAAGACACCAGGTAAATCGCCACCATACTCACCATCTATGTTCAACTGCATTCTTTCTTCTGTTTCTATTTTAATGTTTTTAGCTTGTACATAAAAAACATTTGGATCGTCGAAATGCGCACCTCTTGTTGCTGCTGTAATCGCCCGGATAAATTCGGCAATGTTACACTTTTTTAAGACGAGTAAATCAAACACGCCGTCATCCATTTCTGCATCTGGGGCGAGTTTTTCAAAACCGCCGACAGAATTTGTGTTTGCTACTAAGAACAACATAATTTCTTCTTCAAAAACTGCTCCATCGTATTCAATGCGCGTGTGAATTGGTCTTAGTCTCGGCAGTAACTCTGCCCCTTTAATAATATAGGCAAGTTGTCCAATCAATGTCTTTAATTTACTCGGCACTTCATACGACACTTCGGTTAGTTTTCCACCACCTGATATATTAACAAAATAGTGCTGATTCACTTTACCGATATCTAGTTTTTTCGTTTGACCTGCGACAATAACGTCAACTGCTTTATCAACAGATTTAGGAAGATGGAGTGCACGAGCAAAGTCATTAGTCGTACCAGCAGGAACAATCCCTAATCGAGGGCGATAATCTGCCTCGGCTAAGCCGCTAACGACTTCATTAATCGTACCATCTCCACCAGCAACAATAATCGTATCAAACTTGCGTTCAGCCGCTAATTTTGCCGCTTCAGTTGCATTGCCTTTCGCTGTCGTTTCATGGACGGATGTTTCAAAACCTGCTTGTTCTAATTTAACTAATACATCTGGTAATTTATTTTTAAATGACTCTCTTCCAGCGGTTGGATTATAAATAATTCGGCAACGTTTCATCACGATTCCCCCAAATCACTTACTATATTCTCTCTCTTTATCATAGCATTATCGAAAAAGAAAGACTATCAATATGTTATGTATTGATAGTCCCCGTTATGACTTTAGCGCTTTTTCATTTCAGCTAGTAGGATCTTATTCACCATCGGTGGGTTCGCTTGTCCCTTAGTCTCTTTCATGACTTGACCGACTAAGAATCCTAATGCGCGATCTTTACCATTTTTAAAGTCTTCGATTGATTGCTCATTAGCATCGAGAATTTTCGTAATAATGTCAGTTAATTGTCCTTCATCTGAAATTTGGACTAAGCCTTTTTCTTTAATGATCTTCTCTGGATCGCCACCATTTTCAACAAGTTCAGCAAAAACTTTTTTCGCCATTTTTGATGATAATGTTCCGTCATTGATCAAGTTAATCATTTTTGCAAGTCCTGCTGGCGTTAGCGTAAGTTCAGATAAGTCCTTCTGCTCTTTATTCATATATGCTGAAACTTCACCCATTAACCAGTTTGATGCTTGTTTAATGTCGGCTTCTGCTTCAATTGTTGCTTCAAAGAAATCAGACATTTCTTTTGTACTTGTTAAAACCATTGCATCATATGCTGGGAGCTTATATTCCTCGATGTAACGTTTTTTACGTGCATCTGGAAGCTCAGGAATTTCTGCTCTGATTCGTTCTTTCCACGCCTCATCAATGTACAGTGGCATCAAGTCAGGCTCTGGGAAGTAACGGTAATCGTCAGCACCTTCTTTAATTCGCATTAAGACTGTTTCTTTCGTTTGCTCGTCGTAACGACGTGTTTCTTGTAAAATTTCTCCGCCCGCTAAGAGCACTTCTCGTTGACGTTTTTCCTCGAACTCTAATCCCTTTTGGACAAATGAGAATGAGTTTAAGTTTTTCAATTCGGCCTTTGTACCGAACTTCTCTTGACCAATTGGGCGTAAGGAAATGTTCGCGTCACAACGTAGTGATCCTTCTTCCATTTTAACGTCTGAAACACCTGTAAATTGAATGATGTTTCTCAGTTTTTCTAAATAAGCATAAGCTTCTTCTGGTGAGCGGATGTCAGGCTCAGATACGATTTCAACGAGTGGTGTTCCTGCTCGGTTGTAATCAACTAATGAGTAGCCGTCATCACTGTGAATCAGTTTACCAGCATCCTCTTCCATATGAATTCGGGTAATACCAATTCTTTTCGTCTTGCCATCAACTTCAATATCGATCCAACCATTACTTCCGATTGGTTGAGCATCTTGAGTGATTTGATAGGCTTTCGGATTATCTGGATAAAAGTAGTTTTTCCGGTCAAATCTTTGATGTGTGGCAATCTCACAATTTAGTGCCATTGCTGCCTTCATCGCAAAGTTAATTGCTTCTTCGTTTAATTGCGGAAGCACACCTGGATAAGCTAAGTCAATCGGGTTAACGTTCTCGTTTGGTTTTGCGCCGAAATGGTTCGGGCTTGGACTAAAAATCTTTGAGTTTGTTTTTAATTCAACGTGAACTTCTAAACCAATAATTGTTTCAAAATTCATTTACTTTGCACCTCCCAAGTTTGGGCGTTTCGTGTGATGATCGGTCGCTTGTTCAAATGCGTAAGCAGTTCTGAAGACTGTATCTTCAGCAAAGTGCTTCCCGATAATTTGTAAACCAAAAGGTAAGCCCGTTTTTTCTGAAAAACCAGATGGGATTGAAATCGCTGGTACTCCAGCTAAGTTAACTGGTATCGTTAATAAGTCATTTGCATACATCGTTAGTGAATCATCCATTTGTTCACCAATCTTAAATGCTGTTGTTGGTGTTGTTGGTCCAATCACAACATCATATTTTTCAAAAAGTTGATCAAAGTCTGCCTTAATTAGTCGGCGTGCTTGTTGCGCTTTATGATAATAGTCATCATAGTAGCCGGCACTCTGTGTTAGTGTTCCAAACATAATTCGGCGTTTCACTTCTGCACCAAAGCCCTCGCTACGAGATTTTTTAAATAGATCGATCATGTTTGTCGCATTTTCTGAACGGTGGCCGTAGCGGATACCGTCAAAGCGCGCTAAGTTTGCTGATGCTTCACCTGATGAAATAATGTAGTAAGCAGCAACGGCATATTTAGAATGTGGCAATGTTACTTCTTCCCATGTAGCACCAAGGTCTTCGTATACTTTCAATGCATCGAGAACGGATTGCTTCACTTCCTCGCTGACACCTTCAGCTAAAAATTCTTTTGGAACAGCAATCTTCAGACCTTTAACCCCATCTTTCAAAGCGTCTTGATAGTTTGGCACTTCAACATCAACAGTCGTTTGATCCATCGGGTCTTGTCCAGCAATCGCTTGTAAAACGTGAGCATTATCTTCAACTGTTTTTGTAATTGTTCCAACTTGGTCAAGTGATGAAGCAAAAGCGATCACGCCAAAACGTGAAACTAAGCCGTAAGTTGGCTTCATCCCGACAACACCACAATATGATGACGGACCACGAATCGAACCGCCAGTGTCAGATCCTAGTGAGAAGAAAACTTCACGACCTGCAACAGCTGCAGCTGATCCACCACTTGAACCGCCCGGTACATAGTCAATATTCCATGGATTATGTGTCGTTGAAAACGCTGAATTCTCTGTTGACGAGCCCATTGCAAATTCATCCATATTTAATTTACCGATCATCACTGTTTTTGCGTCATTAAGTTTTTCAACAACGGTTGCATCAAAAAGTGGATCCTCAAAATTACTGAGCATTTTACTCGCTCCAGTTGTTTTTAATCCTTTCGTTAACACGTTGTCTTTAATCCCAGCTGGAATACCAAACAGTGGGTTATTCGTATCATTTGTTTCTTGATCAAGTTGCTTCGCTTGAGCTAATGCCGCTTCTTTATTTAACGTAATAAATGACTTCAGCTCGTCTTCAACACGGTCAATTTGATCATAAGAAGCTTCTACCAAATCAGTTACAGTCAACTCATTGTTATGTAGCTTCTCTTGAATTTCTTTTAATGTATAATCAAAAATCGACATGATTTAATCGACCCCCTATTCTAAAATTGATGGAACTTGGAATTGTCCATCTTTTTTTATAGTTGCATTTTTAAGCGCCTCGTCTTGTGTAATCCATTGACGTGGTTCATCTTTTCGAAGCACATTTGTATGTTCATGAACTTGATACAATGGCTCAACACCCTCTGTATCTAAATCTTTCAATACATCTGCGTAACTTAACATATCACTTAATTGTTGAACGAGTACTTCTGTTTCCTCTTCATTTATGTCTAAACGTGCGACATCGGCAATTTTTTTCACTTGATCTTTTGTCATTTTTGCCATTTCCTTCACCTCCACAAGATTTAACGTTTTTTCCTATCTAAGATCATAGCAAACAATAAGTCTGTTGTGCAACTATTGAATTGCTATTTTCTGAAAAATATGACGAATTAATTTCAAGTTTTTTCGAACAATCGGCTATCTTTGATAAACATGAACGAACGCTTCTTCCGCGCCCGCTTCTCTAATAATTAAACTCTCTTGCCTTTGATTTGATCGAATGTCAATTTCTAAGTCAAAATGGGGTTGAAAACTATCCATCATCAATCCGTAAACATATTGAGTAAAGCCAACAACTTCAGCTTGCCCGTTAAATTCGATTGGAATTTCTAAAATAAGTCGCTGAATTTCACCATCTTGATAAAAACCTTCACCGATCACACCAACAAAGTTCGGGAAAAAGTCTTCAATCCCAGATTTAAATTCCTCAACTGTTGATGATAAATTCGAATCAAGATTGCGTGCTTCGGTTGATGGAAAAAGCACATACGTCTCATCAATCATCTCCCAACTACCAATCGTTTGACTGCCTCCCTGGACTGTTTTTTTGGCTACAAAACTTCCCGGCACGAGACCATCACGTGGTGCTTCACGATAAATTGCCACCATAATCGGTGTTTCTTGAAGCCCATCCTTTGCTCTCAATCGACCCACAACTTCCTCAGCAATTGTTGTCGCTTCAGCTAACATATCATCGAAGTCAATCTCTTCATAATAAAATGGTCCACCAACTTCAGTTTGAAACCGATAAACGGATTTCATCGCAATCCCAATTGAAATCCCCCCTAATTGAACGACATTATCATCCGTTCGAACTAAATAATTCTGTTCTAAAATATGTGATAAATATTTTGGATTTTCCCGTTCAATCTCAATCTTATCTTCTGTTGATGTATCATCATCGATATCTGCCGATGGATTTAAGCCTAGTTCCGTCGACTCCGACTCACGCTCAAGCCAACTGAACAATTCACTATAACCAATTTGCTGACCTTCTTGGAAGAAATACGTATCCGGATCAAACACTGTCGTCGAATGACGCCGCAAATCATTTTCAAGTGCCGTAATATCGAGACGATTAGCAACCTGGTTCGTCGTTACCCCCCGTGATTGACTTAATCGATAAGGCAGGAGCACCTGATATTCTGATTCAGAGACACTGTAATTTGGAATAATCGCTGTTTCTTGACCACTATCTTCCGGCAAAGTCTCATCAATCACTTCATCCCGATTGCTAAAATCAGGCGCACAACCAACAAGAATCAGCATTATTAAAACAACAAGCACTTTACGAACATGCTTCATAATCTCCTCCTCCTCTCCGATCATTCGATCGCCTCAATAAACTGTGCTTCAGTCCAGATTTCAACCTCAAGCTGCTCAGCCCGGGCTAATTTTGAACCTGCATCAGCACCTGCAATTAATAAATCAGTCTTTTTGCTCACACTACCTGTTACTTTTCCACCGAGTGCTTCAATTTTTTCCTTCGCTTCAGTTCGCGTCAATTGTTCAAGCTTCCCCGTTAAAACAACCGTTTTTTGATGAAAAATTGCCGTACTACTTGTTGCAGTTGGTTTGGCACCTAGGTATGTCGTATTGATTCCCAGGCTCTTTAACTGCTCAATCATCTCTAGAACATCTTCATTTGAGAAAAAGCGTGAAATTGAGTCAGCCATTTTTTCACCAATTTCATCGACTTCGATTAGTTCTTCAAAACTTGCTTGCTTTAGTTGATCGATGTTTTCAAATGCAACGGCGAGAGTTCGAGCTGCTGTCACACCAACAAAACGAATTCCAAAGCCGAACAGCAAACGTTCTAATGAATTTTGCTTCGATGCTTCAATCGCTGTCAATAAATTATCAACTGATTTTTCACCCATGCGCTCGAGTTTTAAGAGTTGATCTCTTTCGAGCTGATAAAGGTCGGTAATTTTAGCTACGAGCTCTTCGTCATATAATTGGGCGATAATTTTTTCACCTAAGCCGTCAATATTCATCGCATGACGTGAGACAAAATGGATTAAGCCTTCTTTTAGTTGGGCTGGGCAGTTCAAATTCATACATCTTAAGGCGACTTCACCATCGAGACGCTCTAACTCAGAGTCACACGATGGACAGTGTGTCGGCATTAAAAATGGCTCCGACTCATTGTCGCGCTGTTCTGGAATGACGCGTACGACTTCAGGAATAATGTCACCTGCTTTTTTAATTACAACCGCATCGTTTAGGCGGATATCTTTTTCTTCAATATAATCAGCGTTATGAAGTGAGGCACGTTGAACCGTTGTCCCTGCAACCTTGACAGGTTCAAGCACTGCCGTTGGTGTGACGACTCCCGTTCTTCCGACGCTAAAATCAACACCGATTAATTTTGTCACAACTTCTTCGGCTGGAAACTTATATGCCGTGGCCCAGCGCGGACTTTTGGCAGTCGTTTTTAAAATGTCATGATACTCTAAGCGATCAACTTTGATCACGATCCCATCAATGTCATAGGGCAGATCATTACGACGTTCAATCCATGATTCAACGTAGTCAATCACTTGATCGATTCCATCACATTTTTGCCATTCTTGATTTGTTTTAAAACCTAATTCACTTAAATAAGTGAGCTGTTCACTGTGGGTATCAATTGCTCCGGCTTGCCATTCACCTACAGCATAAATAAAAATATCTAAATTTCGTTCGGCTGCGATGCTCGGATCAAGCTGGCGAATCGAACCAGCGGCAGCGTTTCGCGGATTTGCGAACAGGTCAAGTTCTTGTTTTTGACGGTTTTCATTCAGTTTTAGAAATGACTGTTTTGGCATAAAAACTTCGCCCCGGACTTCAATTGTGTTCGTTTCAGCAATCGAAAGTGGAATACTCCGAATCGTTTTTAAGTTTTGTGTAATCTCCTCACCAACAGTTCCATCACCACGGGTTGCTCCTTGGGTAAAGATCCCGTCTTGATAGCGAAGCGAGACAGCGAGTCCGTCAATCTTTAACTCAGCGACGTAATCAACGGTATCGAGTCCCAGTCCATCACGAACGCGCCGATCAAAGTCACGTAAATCCTCGACATTAAATGCATTCGACAAGCTCAGCATCGGTGTTGTATGTTCAACTTTTTCAAACAGATCAAGTGGTTTTGCACCGACTCGTTGTGTTGGCGAATCTGGTCTAATCAACTCAGGATTGTCTGCTTCAAGCTCAATCAATTGATTGATGAGGCGATCATATTCCGCATCAGGAACCGTTGGGTTATCCAACACATAATATTGATGATTATACTTATGGAGCAGTTTTCGAAGCTCCTTGATTTGTTCTTCTATCTTCGTCAAAAATCCCACCTCAGTTCTTATTGTTTCGTAATCGGTGCAAATTTTGCCAAGAGGCGTTTAATCCCTGTTGGCGCTGGGAAGGCAACATCAAGTTCAAGCTCTTCAGCTTGACCAGACACTCTGACAACCGTACCGATTCCCCATTTTTTATGGCTCGCTTTGTCACCAACTTGCCAGTCCTGCTTTTCTCCCCCAGTTGTTTGTTTGCGAGCTGCTCGTTTAACAGGTTGACGTTTTTGAGGCGTTTGGCTTGGGAAAAAGCTTCGCTCATCGTCAGCAATCGCAAATACTGGTGTTGTTTTTTCTTTAGTGAAGCCTTCCAATAGCTGATCTGGAATTTCCTTAATAAATCGACTCATCATATTATTATGTGGTTTCCCAAACAGCGTTCGATATTGAGCGTGAGTTAAATGGAGCTCGCGCTCGGCACGGGTAATGCCAACATATGCCAACCGACGCTCCTCGGCCATTTCCTCATGATCATCAATTGATCGGCTATGCGGGAAAATCCCCTCTTCCAGCCCGACAAGAAAGACGACTGGAAACTCAAGTCCTTTGGCAGCGTGTAGTGTCATCATCGTGACTTTATTATCAGCAAACGGATCATCATCCATACTGTCAATATCGGAAATTAATGCTAAGTCAGTCAAGAAAGCAATTAACGTTTGGTCATCGCTATTTTTTTCGAAATGTTGGGTAACTGATTTAAATTCATTGATGTTTTCTAGGCGTGTTTCTGCCTCAATTGTTCGATCATTTTTAAGCATTGCTTCATAACCAGATTTATCTAGTACTTGCTCAACCATATCAGTTGCTGTTAAAAATTCCTGTTGTTTGATCCAATTGTTGATCATTTCGGCAAACTCGGCAAGTGATTTTGTCGCTCGTGCACTTAAACCGATAAAATCAACTTCTTTAACAGCTGTGAATAATGAGATGTCATGGGCGGTTGCATAGCTTTGGAGCTTTTCAATCGTTGTTGCACCGATACCACGCTTCGGTTCATTAACGATCCGGACAAAACTGACATCATCATCTTGGTTTGCAATCAACCTCAAATAGGCAAGCACGTCTTTAATTTCTTTTCGGTCGTAGAACTTAGTCCCACCAACCATTTGATACGGAATGTTTGCCTTAACAAACGTCTCCTCAATCACACGTGACTGGGCGTTCGTTCGATAGAGAATCGCAATATCACGATAATTATACTCACTTTGATCAATATATTTTTCAATCTCATTCGCGACATAGAGGCTTTCATAGCGCTCAGTTTGGGCATTGTAATATTTTAACTTTGAACCACCTGATTGCTCCGTCCAAAGCTTCTTCTCTTTATGATCTGGATTGTTTTTAATGACAGCATTGGCTGCATTAAGAATCGATTCCGTCGAACGATAATTTTGCTCTAGGAAAACGATACTCGCATTTGGGTAATCTTTTTCAAAGGATAAAATATTTTTAATGTCAGCACCACGCCAGCGATAAATCGACTGATCCGAGTCACCAACAACACATAAGTTCTCATATTTAGCTGCTAAGCTTTTGACTAAATCATATTGAGCAAAGTTCGTATCCTGATACTCATCAACATGAATGTACTGAAACCTACGTTGATAGTACTCAAGAACCTCTGGCGCTCGTTTAAATAAAATTGCTGTCTGCATAATTAAGTCATCGAAATCGAGTGAATGATTTCTATGGAGTGTTCTTTGATAATCCTGATACACATCAGCAACCATTTTGCTAAAATAATCACCGGCTCGTTTCTGATATTGATCTGGAGTTTGGAGCTTATTTTTTGCATTGCTAATCTCAGCTAAAAACCCACGTGCAGAAAACTGCTTCGGATCGATATTTCTCGCTTTTAAAATATTTTTAATCACTGTTAATTGATCGGCCGTATCAAAAATCGTAAAGTTACGATTGATCCCGATCTTATCCGCATCACGTCTTAGAATCCGAACACACATCGAGTGGAAAGTCGATACCCACATATAATCCGCTTCTGGTCCAACGAGATTGCTGACCCGATTCTTCATTTCCCGAGCCGCCTTATTAGTAAATGTAATCGCTAAAATATTGCGAGGCGCGACATCCTTTTCTTCTAATAAATAAGCAATCCGATGCGTTAATACGCGCGTCTTCCCACTCCCGGCACCTGCCATAATTAAAAGCGGACCATTTGTTTTTTGAACCGCTTCCTGTTGTCTTTTATTTAACCCTTCAAGTAAGGGATGAGTTGAATGATTCATCCTGCCACCGCCTTTACTAATCTTTTTTAACATTGACTGTCGCAATCGCTTCGTCAAAATTTTCATATAAACTATTGCCAACAACTATTGTATCAGCAAATTGAGCCATTTGCTCCGCTTGCGCAAGTGTCGTGATTCCACCACCATAAACAAGTTGCGTATTGTTTAATATTTGCTTTACCTCGCGGACTAACTCTGGATCGCCATATGTACCACTATACTCTAAATATAAAATTGGCAAACGAAACATCTGCTCAGCCATTTGTGCATAAGCAATCACATCAGCACGATCTGGAAGTTTACAATGCGTCACTTGATAAGCCTTTGCCTCCGGATTTAAAATCACATAACCTTCAGTCAAAATTTCAGACCAATTGATCAGCTGACCATAATCTTTAATCGCTTGATGTTGAGCATCAAGTAGCCACTTTTTCTCTTGGCTATTGAGGACGACCGGAATCCCATAAAAATCAAAACCAGGCGTGATCGCATCAGCCGTTGACACTTCCAGCACACAAGGAATTGGATACCGACGAATGTGATTTAATAAATCAATCACACCTTCAAGCGTAATATTATCCGTCCCTCCAACGATAATCGCATCCGTACCCGATTGACAAACTTGATCCAGTTCTTCATCAGTTAATGATTTTGCTGGATCTAATTTAAATACATGCTTCCATGCCTTTCGATTATACAACATGAAGCCCCCTAACTTTACCTTTTGATTGATGACCATCGTATAATTGCGCCATCAACATTATACCATCTTAAATTATAACAAAAACCACGCCTGTAAGGGGAGTTTTTTGATAAAAGGATAAGAACTAAAAATTAGCTGATATTTGAGACATGTCGACTACATATTATGATTAAAATCATACGAATAGGGGTTATCGTGACATTTCAATCGCTATTTTCATTTGAAAGCATACGAATAAGGACTATTGGTATCATTTCAACCGCTGTTTTTGTTTGAAAACATACGAATAGGGGCTATTCGTGTCATTTCAACCGCTGTTTTTGTTTGAAAACATACGAATAGGGGTTATCGTGACATTTCAATCACTATTTTCATTTGAAATCATACGAATAAGGACTATTGGTATCATTTCAACTGTTATTTTTGTTTGAAAGCATACGAATAGGAGCTATTCGTGTCATTTCAGCCGATGTTTTTGTTTGAAAACATACGAATAAGGGTTATTCGTGTCATTTCAACGGCTGTTTTGTTTTGCAAGCATACGAATAGAATATTTCCAAAAATTGAGATAGGGGGAGGTGACTAACCTCCGTCCCTCTCACACCACCGTACATACGGTTCTCGTATACGGC
>NZ_BAABDL010000153.1:0-626 GCF_039539605.1 Amphibacillus indicireducens
AAAAACAGCTTTTGAATGGCTTGACAGAGCCATTCAAAGCTGTTTTTGTCATTTTTAAGTGCGAAAGTCAGGACCAAGGAGTATGAACTTGACGACATTTAGCTGATTTTTTATTTGATCACTTAATTGATTTGTATGTATGAGACGATGATTGAATAAATCTTGCAGCTCGGCTATGGTCGAAATTTCTTGTTCGAATAAAATTTGATCTGCCGTTGTGACAAAATAATAGGCTGGATAATTCTTAATGCGCTCATAGAGCATCGTGGCTATTTTGGTAGTGAAATATTGGTTGAAAATTGTCTTATTTGCATCGTTAATGACATATGAACCGTTCTGACTCACACGGTGACCAGTTATTTTTAACTGCTCAAATAGATAAACAATATCCTGATCGGTACGCCCAGTTGCAAAAGCAATTTCAATCCCACGATTATACAAAGATTGAATCGCTAATTGATTTTCCTTTTCAACGTATTGATGGTCTTTTAATAATGTTCCATCGAGATCGGTAGCAAACAATTTAATCATTTAATCATCCCTTCGAAAAGTATCGTATTGTCAAAAATTTATAAGTAAAAACTTCCGTTTTTATTGATTTAATGCTATTAACCACAAAAAAACTT
>NZ_BAABDL010000154.1:0-2724 GCF_039539605.1 Amphibacillus indicireducens
AAAATAACTGCTCAGCATTGATGGAGCAATCATTTTTTCGTTTATATAAGAATGGATACTGTAAAATCCCCGAGTGATCAATCTAGAAAATTTCCTCTTGATCTTTAACCATAGAATAGGTTAATCTAAAGCTAGGTCTTTTTTTAATCGTCGTTTATCGGTGAAAAATGTAGTTATTTGTGAGGTGAATTCCTGTGCAACATGCATTAGGTAACGATTGGCTAATTAAATCTGCTGGTGGTTCTAGTGGAGAAGCTTATTATGCTCAATCGAAGCAAAAGCGTTTATTTTTGAAGAGAAACTCTTCGCCATTTTTAGCAGTTCTTTCTGCACAAGGAATTGTTCCTAAATTAATTTGGACAAAACGTTTAGAAAATGGTGATGTGATTACTGCGCAAGAATGGCTTGATGGTAGAGAAATGCAACCAGAGGTGATCCATCATCCAAAGGTAGCGGAATTGTTGGGGCGCATCCATCATTCAGCTGAATTACTCGATATGTTAACAAGAATGGGCAAAATACCATTAAGCCCAACAATCTTATATGATGAAATTGAGCAATTGGTTTTAGAAAATGATCAAATGCACACAGATCCAATCATCAACCAAGGTCTCACTTGGATGAAAAGACAATTATCTAAGTTAGTACATATCAAACCTGTTGTTTGTCATTGTGACTTAAATCATAATAATTGGCTGATTACGAATCGTGGACAGCTCTATTTAATTGATTGGGATAATGCAGAAATTGGAGATCCAGCACTTGATTTAGCGATGTTATTTTCAAGTTATATTGAGGATAATGAGTGGGAGAAATGGTTAGAGAATTATGGTGTTGTTGGCAATCGGTCATTGTACTTGCGGATCCATTGGTATATGCTCTATCAAACCATTCAAGCACTTGATTGTTCAACGAGTATCGAAGAGTATGAGCATAATCGAACGACATTTAAAGATGTTTTAGCAAGAGCAAAGACATATCTTGTTTAAAAAGTAAGCCTCAGTTATAAAGCAACAACCCGAACAGCTGAATCGTTCGGGTTGTTTTTGACTTTGGACTATTATTAAATGTGAGACTAAATCATACTTTTTGTTTCTTCTGTTGAAATGATTGTGCCTGTGTAGGCGTCGACATAAAATTCATATTGCTTATTTTCACCATCGATTGTGCGGGTAATTCCACCTCGATAGACTAAATACTCAAGGCCATGTAAAGTGATCGCTTCACTTTTCATATAAATCCAAGAGCCACTAACTGCTCCACCTTCTTTAAATTTATCTTTTGCTATTTTGAGTGCTCGTTCTGCTTGAATAGGCATATCACTAACTTTTGCTTTAATAAAGTAACCAATAGCAATACCGACTCCTAAAGTGCCTAGTGCCTTCTTCCAATTCATCTACTTCACCTCGAATATTAAAGTTATTGTTAGTATACCTTATTTAACTCTAATAAGAAAACAGCTTGTTTAAAATATTTTTAAAAGTGGAAAAGAAGTTGATCTTTCGTTACAATAAAATATGCAGATAAATATTGGGAGGTTGTACATAATGAAGCAAGAAACATTAGCTATGTTTAAAACATTAACAGAATTGCAAGGTGCGCCTGGAAATGAACATCTTGTCCGTCAATATATGCGAACGGAATTAGAAAAATATAGTGATGAGATTGTCCAAGATCGACTAGGGGGAATTTTTGGCGTTAAAAAGGGTGAAGGGCCTAAGGTTCTAGTTGCTGGGCATATGGATGAAGTTGGTTTTATGGTGACGCAAATCACAAAAAACGGGATGATCAAATTTCAACCGTTAGGTGGTTGGTGGAACCAAGTCTTGTTAGCGCAGCGTGTGCAAGTGATGACGGATAATGGCCCTGTGATTGGGGTGATTGGTTCAATTCCGCCACACAACTTAACACCCGAGCAACGTGCAAAACCGATGGAATTAAAAAATATGTTGATTGATATTGGGGCAGATGACGAGGAAGATGCAAAGGCAATTGGGATTAGACCGGGTCAATCGATCTTACCTGTTACGCCATTCACACCGATGAGCAATGAAAAGAAAATCTTGGCTAAAGCATGGGATAACCGTTACGGTTGTGGTTTAGCGCTTGAATTGATGAAAGAATTAAAAGATGAAAAACTTCCGAACGAACTTTATTCTGGAGCAACTGTTCAGGAAGAGGTTGGTTTACGTGGGGCACAGGTTGCTGCCAATATGATTAAGCCAGATATCTTCTATGCACTTGATGCATCTCCTGCGAATGATATGTCTGGTGATGATAAAGAGTTTGGTCAGATTGGTAAAGGGGCGTTGTTGCGTATTTTTGACCGCACAATGATTACTCATAAAGGCATGCGTGAATTTGTTTTAGATACCGCAGAATCAAACAATATCCCATATCAGTACTTTATTTCTCAAGGTGGAACGGATGCAGGTCGCGTACATCTATCAAATGATGGTGTCCCTTCAGCAGTTGTCGGAATTGCATCACGTTACATTCATACACACGCATCAATTATCCATGTTGATGATTATGCAGCCGCGAAAGAATTAATTGTAAAGCTAGTGAAAAATACAGATGCGAATATGGTTGAGCAATTGAGAAGTAATAGTTAAAAAGTGGGCCCTCCCGCTTTTTTATTTTTTAGGTATTTAGTGTACACTGAATAATATCTAAATGCCGTCCTCTTAACAGTTCTGTTGATTTTTTGATATACTAAGTGCA
>NZ_BAABDL010000155.1:0-2169 GCF_039539605.1 Amphibacillus indicireducens
ACTTAGTATATCAAAAAATCAACAGAACTGTTAAGAGGACGGCATTTAGATATTATTCAGTGTACACTATTTAATAGCCTCTTTTAATTTAAATGACTTTGATTTGTTCAACATGGTTTTCTTGGATTGAATGATTGTCAGTGACACGCTTGAGTTGGAACTCACTAACTGAAAAATATAGCCTTTGCTCTGACGGAATAGCAAAAAACTCTCCATCAATATGACCAAAAAGTGCCTTTTTCGTCTCCACTTGTAGTGATTTCCCATTAAATTGTTCAACATGCTCTGTATAAGTTAAATGATTGCCTTTAAATACTTTCCAAAAAATCATTAGGAAACGTAATTTTTTCAATCGATGAATAATGGTGTACTCTAGTTTTCCATCTTCCGAATTGGAATGAGGAGATATTTTCATTCCACCACCAAAATAAGGCTGGTTACTAGCCGCAACAAACCATACATCCTCAAAAACTTGCGAACCATCTTTTGTGTCAATTTTTAATTGAAACGGTTTAAAACGACTTAATTCAAGTAAAACATAATAGACATAAATGAGTTTCCCTAAATTCAACTTATTTAATAAACGTTTTAACTTCGAGCGACTAACCCGTTCACAAATGAGCGCATCAAAACCTAGTCCACTATTATTGATAAAATACTTTAGCTCTTGATCGATCTTAAGCTGTCCAACATCTGATCGATCCGTTGTCTTTTCTTGAACAAAACGTTCAATCTCAGCAGCTGTTTTAAAACTATAAAAATGCCGTGCAAAATCATTTCCTGATCCACTACTAATTACGCCAACTGTTAGGTCGCTATTTACCGCACCATGAATCACTTCATTAATGGTACCATCACCACCAACCACAATCACAAGCGCATCGGGATCAAATTCTTTAATTTGTTTCGTTAATTCAGTCGCATGTCGCGGGTATTCAGTGAAATAACTTGTATATGGAATTGTCAATTTGTCTTGAAATTGTTTAAAAACATGCAACCCTTTACCTGACTTTGGATTCACAATTAAATAAACTTGCATTCTAGTCACCATACTCTCTAAAACTATAATTAACAGAAGCGGAATTGATGAATTTTAGTCAACTTAAATTATTCTGCTCTTTTTTGTGTGAAATATTTTTCTGAACAATCGACTGCTTCTTTAATCGAAAATAAACATGATTCAGCCAAGCCAATTAACCCTTTTTGAACTCGGTATTCTTGCTCGAAAAAAACGCCCACTTGGACAAACTCTTCCTCGGCAAACTCAATATCATGATAAACTCGCCAAGTCCGCTGACCATTCTCTAAAACTGCTGCTCCTTCTTTAACAATTTCCGCACCAGGTGCTCGATATTCACCAAGATGGAAAGTAGTATTTGCTCCATAATCCGTACCAATAAATAAAACTTGAGCATCTAAATCATAAAGTCTTGCTAATGGCGACTGTTCACCTAGACTAAAATCAAGCGAATGCTGATTAATGATCTGATCGCGGTCTTTCCCCCACGCAATAAAAGAAGATGAAGGATGATTACTCCGATCTACATTCGGATAGTTACGAAAAACTTCAGGAATCAGCCCCATCCCCCATGTCGGTGTCTTGTCTTTTTCATAAGCTGGCATCGTTTGGCGAATCTCCTCCCACCAAGACTCAGGAACCGCTGGATTACCCCATTTGCTCGGTTCACTCCACTCTCCACTTTGAGCTGGCATCACAAGTGTTCCTTTATTTGTGACAACATTAATTAATGCTTCAATAACAGCCATTGAGCCACCGTTAACCCAACCGATCGAGGATAATGACGAGTGCACAAGAATCGTTGCACCTTCTTTAACACCGAGAGAACGTAGATCTTCCATTAAGGTACTTACTGTATTTAACTTTTTTGTTTTATCGACTATTTCTTTCATTTTAATCCCTACTTTGTCGTTTTAAATATAGTTTATATCATAACATGAATTAAGCTTGAATAGCTGGTGCGACTTTTTTCATTAAAAAGACAACTCAAGTCGGAACTTAAGTTGCCTTCTGAAGTTTATCGCAGTGCAACTGTCAGTAAGATCCCCAATTCAAAATTCGAATAAAACTAATAATTGTTAGTGGGGAATCAACTGACAGTAGCGGCCCGATTGGTTCAACTAACAATCAGTAGCCCACTGATTGAAGTT
>NZ_BAABDL010000155.1:2190-46279 GCF_039539605.1 Amphibacillus indicireducens
GTGCAACTGTCAGTAAGATCCCCAATTCAAAATTCGAATAAAACTAATAATTGCTAGTGGGGGATCAACTGACAGTAGCGGCCCGATTGGTTCAACTAACAATCAGTAGCCCACCGATTGAAGTTTCACTTTATTATAATGCGTCAATCGCTTCATTGATTGGTGTATTGCCACCGACAATTTGAAATTCTTTCCCGATCGTTGCGTCTTTTTCCAAGCAAGCTAAAATGACACGCGCAACATCATCCCGAGTAATCTCCCCACGATCAACACGCTCAGCGGCAGTAATCTTCCCTGTAGCCCCATCATTCGTTAAGATTCCAGGGTGAATAATCGTATAATCTAAATCTGTATTTCTCAACCACACATCTGCATAATACTTTGCCACCACATACGGAGCGAATGATTCATTAGCCGCTAAAATTGCTTCCCGAGTTGTATCAAAAGAACTAATCATAATAAACCGTTTAACCCCAGCCTTTTCTGCTGCTTCTATCGTTTTAATCGCGCCATCTAAATCAATCATAAGTGTTTTATCTTTACCCGTTTTTGGCCCCGATCCTGCAGTGAAAACAATTGCATCAACATCAGTAGCAACCTTGGCAATTGATTCAACACGATCTTCTAAGTCAACTAAGACTGTTTCTGCACCTAGATCCTCAAAAAATGAGGCTTGTTCTTGTTTCCTGATCATTGCTTTTGCTGTTAAATGATCACTCGCTTGTATATATGACGTCAACTGCTTACCAATTTGGCCGTTCGCTCCTACAACTAGTACCTTCACATCAACCATCCTTTCTAATTTTGAATCAATACACCCTATTTAATTATGTTACCATTCTCACTGAAGAATAAACATTTTCTTGTTTTCATGATTGATATGTAAAAAATAAGAGATCAAGTTGACTGATCCCTTATTTTCACCTATTTGTTATTCTGTTCTTTTCTTTTTTAATAAATAGTATCCTAGTCCACTTACTAGTAATAAGACGAAGCCAATCAATAATAAATTAAATACATTTGTTGCTGTAGATGGCAGTAATTTTCCTGATTCATTAGAGCTTTTGTCTATTTCATTTTTCTCAGGAACCACCTTTTTATCATCTTCAGGCTCTTCGTCTGGATCTTCTTCGACAGGTTCTTCAGGTTCCTCTATCTCTGTATTGGTTACAATAAACCCAGACTCCGCATCACCTGTAATCGTCGTTTCATAGCCTTCTATAGAAACCTCTTCAACTGTATATTCAATTGGGCCTTGTTCATTTTCTACAGGTAAGTCTGTAAACGTATGTGACCAATCATTCAAGTCTGATAGTTTAACTGAATCGACAACTTCACCATTGGCAAGTAAATTAATCGTAACCGAATCCTGCACTTTACCTTCCCAAACTTTTTCTACTGAGAATTCTGTTGTTTCTGGCTCGATAATTTCTGTATTCGTTACGATAAAGCCCGTTTCTGCATCACCCGTAATTTTCGTTACATAGCCATCAACAGCTACTTCTTCAACTGTATATTCGATTTTGCCAACTTCATTTTCTACATGCAAATTGGTGAAAGTATGCCACCAGTTATTTAAATTAGATAAATCAACTGAATCAACTACTGCACCATTGGCCAGGAGGTTAACCGTCACTGAATCCTGTACTTTACCTTGCCAAACTTTTTCTACTGAGAATTCTGTTGTTTCTGGCTCGATAATTTCTGTATTCGTTACGATAAAACCAGCTTCCGCATCACCTGTAATCACCGTTTCATAGCCGTCTATAGAAATTTCTTCAACTGTATATTCAATTACACCGGCTTCATTTTCTACAGGTAAGTCTGTGAAAATATGTGACCAATCATTCAGGTCAGATAGTTTTACAGAATCAACAACTACACCATTTACAAGTAAGTTAATCGTAACTGAATCCTGCGCTTTACCTTCCCAAACCTTTTCAACAGCTACCTGTGTTGTTTTAGGTTCTGGATCCTTCTCAGGGTTCACATAATCATCTCTGTGTGTTTCTCCATTTATAATAATATCTTCCGCAATGACTGTTCCATTAAGATTATGATCCAATATTACAGTAGCCTTTGGAGCCAAAATAGAACCTGTAACTGCCGCTGAATTCTTTATTGTTCCCGCGTATAGGTTGCTTCCAGTTGAAGAATCATAGATATTCCAAACAACATTCGCATTAGACCACTTTGTCACATGACCAATTGATACAGATGAGCCATCGCTATAATGCGCAACAGAATTGGGGATGATAAATTCATTCTTGTTGTCCATCTGATTCATATCAACATTTATAATTAATGTTGATGCTTTATTTTTTTCAAATCCTTTAATGTGAATTGGAGTTGAAAAACTAAAGTCACCCTTTTTCAAGTGATAAACATTAAAATTCTTATTATTTGAGACGATAATTTCTTGCTTATTATGATCACGATTGTTTATTTCAATTGAACTATTTTCTAATTTAGCTAGTTTACTAACTAACTGAATAACATGTTGTTCAACTTGATTTAGATCGATAAACTCTCTCTCATCATCTTGCCAGAGTTGATTTGGCTGATTATTTTTATAAGGCCTATTGACCTTATTGCCATTCACCGACCAAGCATTTCCATTATCAACTGTACCGACTTCTACCTCTTTCCCTAAAACCAAAATTGATGCTTCATGGCCACCGACAGTGATTGCCATCCCACTCTCAATATTTCTTATATAGTTAGCCTCTTCAACCCCAGATGTACCAAAATCACTGCCGTATATTAGCTTATCCGTCAGTATATTACCGTTGATATGCACATTATTCTTGACACTATTTAAACCAACAAGATGAAATCCACCCGCTACGCCAAACAAACTATCCTGATAGAACTTTGTCTGCTGGTACACATTTGATTCATCAACTAACGTGACACCATTACTCTGTGTAGCATGAATCCTAATTGGGGTGCTTAGTAATTGTGACATTAGTAAAAGAATTGTTAAGAAAAAGCTGATCTTCCTAGTCATCATAATTAGCTCCTTTTCAATTGAGAATGTTTAGAATAAAAAGAGACCACGAAAACTTGGCCATCGTTATTCTTGAGTCATTCTATTCATTGAAAAGCTGTAATATGACGCTTTAGTTTAGATAGGTAAAGGGGATTTTTCACATAAAAAAACACCCTATCATAGATAGAGTGCTTGATTTGGCTTAGCTTTTTATCTCAAAGAAAAACAAGTGAGAATAGCAATAACAATCTGACGAGCCAAAGCCTTTAGCAGGCATATCAGCATTATGTTCTAACTTTAAACGTTGAAAAAGTTGGCATTCTCCATCACTTTCAGGAAAACTCTGAACGGATTCAACGCTTAAATATGGTCGCAAATAGTCAATGTGCCAGCGTTTTTTCTTGTCTACTTTCAAATGTCGGTCAATCCTTGCCTTAATATTTCGTTTGGCACTACCGACATAGACGTAATACCCCCGTGGAAAATCAAATGGACCTAACTTTCCTATTTGGATTGATTTTATATCTTTCACTAATCGGAACTTTATTGCATATAGCGTGTCCGATTCATTAATTGCATAGCCCATCAAAAACTCACCCCTTTTAATTTTAATGACAATTGAATCGCTCACATTCAGGATAAATTTTAAAAATATCACGAATACCATTGACCCTAACGTTACGTTATACTTTATAGTATCTAGTGAAAGGAGTAATCGAACATGAAGGTTAAAGAAGTTGCTGACTTAGTCGGTATTAGTGTGCGCACACTACATCATTATCATGAAATCGGTTTGTTAGTTCCAGAAAGAATAACCGACTCGGGTTATAGAGTCTATTCTGACAATAACCTTGAGAAATTACAACAAATCATGTTCTTCAAAGCACTTGGCTTTCCATTAAAGAAAATTAAGGAGATTATGACTAGTCCCAATTTTAATCAACAAGAAGCGTTGGAATTACATTACAAAATGTTGGTGGAAAAGAAAGAGCGGCTAGATCAGATGATTGACACAGTCAAAAAAACAATCAAACATACGAAAGGTGAGATCCAAATGTCTAATAAAGAAAAGTTTGCAGGCTTTGATTTTAGTCAGAACCCATATGAAGAAGAAGCACGCCAAAAATGGGGTGATCAAGCAGTTGATCAAGCAAATAAAAGAGTAAAAGAATTCTCTAAATTTGACCAGGAAAGCTTCAATCAAATTTATCGTGATCTTGCTAATATTCGTCATCTTGAACCAGCCTCAACAGAGGCACAAGAAAAGATTAACGAATGGTATATCTATCTGAACAAATTTGGTCATTATTCACTAGACGCTTTTAAAAATTTAGGACAGATGTATATTGATGATGAACGTTTCACAAAAAATATTGATCAGTTTGGTGAAGGTCTAGCTACGTTTATGCGCGATGCAATGGCAATTTATGCAAATACAAATAAATAATTAAAACAAGATCGATTTTACTTTATCCTTCACAAATATTCGGGCAAATGATGCCGATACATGTCAATCGCATTCTTATTTTGTTTTAATACGTGTATAGTCTTTGGGTGAGGATTGATATAGATGGTTGAATAATCAACTTCACCTGAACGACGATCAATTCTAAAAGCTAATTGCTCTTTTTCAAGTGAAAATTGAGCATTAATCCCGGACTTATTTCCACGTGCATCAAGTCTAATCCAACGATCGACCTTGGCTATATAAACAGCATTTAATGCATGGATACAGTAACCTTGCTCTGGCGTATCAAATAGCATTAACCGTTGATAGCAAAAGCCTGTCGGTATGTTTTGTGCGCGTAATAAAGCTGCTAATAAGTTCGATTTTGCGTAGCAAATACCTTCCTGATACTGAAGGACATCAGAAGCAATACAAGTTATTCGAGAGCTTTGTATATCCCACGAATGAGAAATCTGATCACGGACAAACTCAAAGGCAACTTTAACTTTGTCAATCTCATTTTGATCGTCAGCAAAAAGCTCATCCATTTTTCTTTTGATAAACAGATCATTAAAGTTCAGAACTTCAGTCTCAGCTAAGTATTTTGCGTAATCATTTGATTCAGGTTTTAAAATCACATTACCCATCCTAACTAATCAAATTATTAGAGTTTTAAAATTGCACAGTCAGCGAATCACCTGTACACCCATCACTTCAAAATGATGGTCAAAGGTAAAGATCTGATCAATTTTTTGTTCTTTCATAATTGCAACACTTAAAGCATCACAATATGAAATTTTTTGATCATTGAACTTTTCAAGCAATGCCATAGCTGTCATTCTCGCCACTAAAGTAACATCTACAATCACAAACGGCGCACCTACCAAAATATTTTCTAATAAATTAGATGCAATCGGATAACCTGATCGATACCTCAAAAATGCATACGTTTCACTTAGGACACTGTCTGAAATAATTAATTCAATATTGCTTAACTTTTTGGCAATTTCAATTGCTGCTTGATGATAGTGATCTTTAGGATTGTTTAGTGCAATCAGTGCACTTGCATCGACAAAACATTTATTATTTTTCATTTTCATATGTCTCCAACAAATACTGATCATGGTTAACAGACGCATCAGACGGCAAATCAACTTTAAGCTCTTTAGCCTTTCTTGCCATCGCAAGTAATGGATTTTCCTGTTTCACATGATTCGTTTCGTATTCCCGAATCGCTTCTCTAACAATTTCCGCTTCAGACATCCCTTTATCTTTTGCCAAAGCTTTTAAGATCCGTTCATCGTCTTGTGTGATATGGAATTGCTTTCGTTTCATTGATTGATTCATACCAAACACCCCCTACACACTTACTTTACAACAGGTGTGTAGGGGGTGTCAATTGATTATTCCGTAATAATCGTAATCGAACGGAAGATATTATCTTGATTGACTTCCCCTTCGAGTTCAGTCTCTAAATCAACGAATGGCAGTTGATCACTTAATTCAATTGATGCTTTATAGATCGAACCATCGATCATAAAGTAATACATCGTGTCACCAGCTACAACAGCCTGTGAAATGTTTTCAACTTGACCACTAATCGCTGTTAACTCTTCCTCTGTTTCAATTTCCTCAATTTCAGTTGGCTCACTCACTCCTCCAGTGGAACCATTTAGTTGGGCAATTAAGCCATCAACTGTATCGCTCGTCAATACTTTTTGATAATCTTGAGCATCAACTAGTGCATACGCACGAACTAAGCCAGAATCATCCTTCAATGACGAAATATAATACGGCCGATCATTTAAATTGAGTAGTAATGGGAATGTAGATGTGTAGCGCATTTGTTGTAAGCTACCTTCCGCTGATGCCATCGCTGAAAACTCGTCGGCAGATGTTACAGGGTAAAATTCAGCTTCTTTTGTTCGTAAATTAACTAGGTAAAAACCGATATTTGACGCATCACTATTAACTGATGTGACACCTGTATATAGGAAGACATCATCATTCATTGGGATGTAATTATAGCCTTCTGTCGTTTGTGTCACACCACGTTTTTGAAAAATACTATTCCAAAATCCATTTGTATATTTGCCATAATAGTTTAGTTGATCAAGAATTAATTCTGCTGCATAAATCCGATCCATCCATGTAGGGATCTCCCCTAATTCATAAGCTTCCGTCTCTCCAGTAACTGCATCTAAAGTAATGACACCACTTGGTTCTTGATAAGTGAAGAGGAACTTATTTTTATACGTTGTCGCAACATAGTACGGATGCCCTTCATCATCAACTTCAAATGAAGGTGATCTAAAAATAGTTGTTGGATATTGGCGTCTCAAATGACGCTTTACATTTCGAGAAAACCGCTCAGAATGGCTGTACTTAATATTCTCAGCTAAATCCTCTACGGTTACCTCACCCGAAACCATATCGACCTTCAAATAATTTGGGATCCCTTCTTTTCGATTATTGAGCCATTGCATAAAGCCAGAGTACTCCAATGGTGTCACTCGAAAAGGCTCATTTTCTATGTTAATTTGTGTATACGCATTCGCTGGAACAAACTGCGAGACTAAATCACTCATCGAACCGATTCGCCGATCACCTAATCGCTCCGCAGTGTCACGATCCATCATTGGAATTTGATCTGTATTCATCACATAGAAATCAGAGCCAAAATCCTTTTCCACAACATCAATCAAATTCGCGTAATCTTTTGACCTGAAAATGGGTCCGTTAAAAAACTGAATCGCAAATACTAATAAAACAAACACGATTGGCAAAGAAATCAACGTATATTTTGTACGGTTAACCTTCTTACGCCCAGATATATCAATGTCAATAACAAGTTCAATGAATAGAACACCAATAAAAAATGCTCCAATAAATAATCTGAATCCTGGCGATTGAATCGTTAACGCTGGTAAGAATAAATAATTTAAGACAAACATCAAAATGAACAATAGCAAATACGGAATCAATCGAACAAAATGTTTTTTCATCAGTCAAGCCCCCTCGTATTTTTTTCTAAGACAAAGTAGATTGCTCAAAAAAGAAGTTACCCTTATTTTAACATAGTTAATTGGATTATATTTTGTTAGTTCTAATTAAAAATAATTAATTGTTTAAAAAATCATTTGCCTTACAAATAATTGTATGGTAAATTTATATAAATGAGAATGATTATCATTATTAATTAATATTATAGTGACAGTAGATAAGGAGGGATCGTTTGAGAGATTTACCTATTGCAACAGTGTTTAGCAACTCAGAATTAGCGATCATTTTACCTGATCAAATCATCAGTACGGCAATTGCAGAAACAACAATTTATGATATAACTGCTTTTGGACTTGGAATGGGTGAATCGATTAGTACAGAAATTGTTGGCTTAGAAAAGTTGATTTATTGTCTCGAAGGTCAACTAGAAGTCACCCATAATGAGCAAGTTGTTATTTTAGAAGCTGGATCGATGATCTTATTAGATCGTGGTTCGCGCCATGCAATAAAGGCTAAAAATAAAGCTAGTTTTCAACAAATTCATTTTTATCAAACGGAGGAGAATAGACAAATGATTCATAAAATTCCACATAATGAAACGATTCAGTTAGCAGATCAAATTGACATTGTCCCTAATAGAAAGTCGAGTAAATCGCTTGTCCAACATGAGACCTTAACATTGACATTATTTGCACTTGATCAAGGGCAACAAATTGCACGACATACAGCGACGGGAGATGCACTTGTCCAAATTTTAGAAGGTGAAGCATTGATTACAATTGATCAGACTGACTACACTGTCAAAAAGGGTGAAAGTATCGTTATGCCAGCCGAAATACCGCATGCTTTAGAAGCTGTTGAAGCATTTAAAATGTTGCTAACAGTCGTCAAGACAGGTAAATAAGATGAGTGAAGCAGGGCATTCCTTTCTTGCTAGATTAGGAAAAACACGGCTACGTCCCGGTGGTGTGGAAGCAACAGATTGGTTATTTAATCATGTTCCATTTAATAAAAACCAACAAATCTTAGAAGTAGCCTGTAACCAATGTACAAATGCAATTGAATTGGTCAAAAAAACAGGGTGTTCAATCACAGCTGTCGATTTAGATAAACAAGTTGTAGAAATCGCTCGAAAACGGGTCGAAGCAGGCAATCTGACAGATCAGATCACAGTTGAACGAGCAAGTGCATTAAATCTTCCTTATCCCGACCAATCTTTTGACATTGTCATTAATGAGGCGATGCTAACAATGCTAGGGGATAAACAAAAGGTAAAAGCGATTTCAGAATACTATCGCGTTTTGAAACCTGGTGGCGTTTTACTTACTCATGATGTTAAACTTGCTGATGGGAATATGGTGGAGGTTGTTAAGGACTTACAAAAAGCCATTCACGTTCAAGCGACTCCACATGATGAAGCAGGGTGGCGTGAAATTTTTAAAACAGCAGGTTTTGAAAATCTAAAAATAGCAACTGGTCCAATGTCACTTATGAACCCGTTAGGCATGATTAGAGATGAAGGCTTAGGGCGGACGATAAAAATCTTTTGCCGAGCAATGAAAAAAGAAAACCGAGTCTACTTTAAGTCGATGTACCGCTTTTTCAAAGCAAATAAATCAAACTTAGGCTATATTGCGATTGTTTCAAAAAAATAAGTCGTTTTAATTCATTTGACCCTCGTCTGCTCACTAGATTTCAGATTTAGTATTTTTGCAGGCGAGAGTTTTTTGAAGATAATTAAAATCTGTGACCAGGCCATCGGGAAATTTCTATTCTGTTTGTGTTAGAATTGGCTTAACAATTCAATAAGTCAGCATCTAAGAAAACCATCCCGAAAGGAGCTCGACTGATTTATGAAAAAGTTAATCACCATGTTAGAAGAGCGATATGACGAAATGATTCAGATTCGCCGTCACTTACACCAGTATCCAGAACTATCCTTTCAAGAAAAAAATACTGCAACTTATATTGAGAATTTTTATCAAGGTAAAGCCGTTGATATGGAGACAAATGTTGGAAATGGTTATGGAATCATCGTGACAATTAAAGGTGGAAAGCCTGGGAAAACAGTCGCACTAAGAGCCGACTTTGATGCACTGCCGATTCAAGAAGAAGCAGATGTTCCTTTTAAGTCTAAAAATAAAGGTGTGATGCATGCATGTGGTCATGATGCACATACCGCCTACTTGCTTGTTTTAGCTGATTGTTTAATTGAATTAAAAGATGAACTTGCTGGAACGATAAAAATAATTCATCAGCATGCTGAGGAGTTACCGCCGGGTGGAGCAAAATCTATTGTTGACAGCGGGCATCTCAATGATGTTGAGGCGATTTTCGGTATCCACGTTTTACCGATTGCGCCTGCTGGAATGGTTGGTTACCGAAGTGAGTATGCTTTTAATGGACGTTCATATTTTAAATTGAAAATTAACGCAACAGGTGGACACGGATCCTCTCCCCATAAAGCGAATGATGCAATTGTTGCAGGTGCTCACTTTGTCACAGCGATTCAAACAATTGTTAGTCGAAGAATTGATCCAAATGAGATTGCGGTTATGACAATTGGATCATTTGACGGAAAAGGAACATTTAATGTGATTAAAGACAGCATTGAAATCGAAGGTGACATTCGTTATTCGAATTACGAAACGGAACAAGTGATTAAAAAAGAGCTTGTGCGGATTGTGGACGGACTTGAAGCAATGTTTGGTGTCGATAATCAGCTTACTTACAAACCAGACTATCCACCATTATATAACGATCCTGAGCTGACCGATTTTGTTGCTAACACACTCAATCAAGTGAATGATCAGGATATTAAAGCTGTTCGTGAAATAGCAAGGCTTTCTCCATCAGAGGACTTTGCCTACTACACGGAAAAAATCCCTGGTTCGTACTTCTTTATTGGCTGTTCACCAAAAGGTGTTGATCAACCTTATTTCAATCATCATCCTAAATTTGATATTGATGAAAACGCCTTACTTGTCGCAGCGAAATCAGTCGGTTATGTTGTCACAAACTATTTAAGTTAAAACAAAAAAATCTGCGAAATGGCCAAAAAATTTAACCCAATTTCGCAGATTTTTCAATGTAATTTTTAGATCGATCCTTTTCCACATGATGAAGCGATCGCTTCGGTAAACTCCATCCATAACGATGCGAGATCGTCCGACAGATTAAGATCACGATAAAGACCAGATAAAATTGATAGGCCTCTGTGATCCAGTCCATTCCAATCACAAATCCAGCTAAAATCGCCCATAAGACATAAACATCTTGACGAAATACCATTGGCTTTTCTTGCGCCAACACATCACGAATAATCCCACCACCTGCTCCCGTGATTGCAGCAGAGAACATGACTGCGAAAATAGGTAACTCAGACGCTTGAGCATACATCGCACCCTGAACGGCGAAGGCTGACAATCCAATCGCATCGAGAATATTCCAGCGTGATAAAAAGATCACGGCTTTACTCGGTAGTAAAAAGACAATGCTAATTGTAATTAAAGCGATAATAAACAGGGAATTTTGCTGCCAAAGTTGAGTAATAGGAATCCCGATAAATAGATTTCGGACGGCACCCCCACCAAATGCAGTAATCAATCCTAAAACATACACCCCGATCAGATCATAATCGACTTTAAGAGCAATTACAGCCCCACTCATTGCAAAGGCAATCGTCCCAATAATATTTAAAACTTCCCAAACGATAAGAAATCCCCCCTATCCAGCTAAAAAAACCATTGATTCACTTTCAATTATACTCTACAAAAGGAATGCTTCGACTGTCAAACATCGGCTATTTTAATCTTTTGATAGCATCCTTACTTAATCGTATGCTTTTATCAACAAAATAAAAGAAATATAATTGGAGTCTTTCTATATTAAGTGTTAAAATAGCGTTACTTTCATCTTTGTCATCTTTTAAGTTATCATTTTAACCCATTTATATTATTTAGGGAGGTAGATGAGAATGAACATTAAGAAATTCACGTTGACTGCTATTTTTATTTCAATTATTTTATTATTTGCTTTTACACCTGTTGGTTTTATCAACTTAGTCATCATTAAAGCGACAATTATTCATATACCGGTTATTATCGCTTCAATCCTTTTAGGTCCCAGAATTGGTGCGCTTCAAGGACTTGTATTTGGTTTAACGAGTGTGATTATCAATACGTTATCACCGAGCTTATTATCGTTTGCCTTTTCTCCCTTTGTTGATCTAGTCGATGTTGGGCCAGCAAGATTCTGGGCATTGTTTATTGCGATTGTACCTAGAGTGTTGCTTGGAATTATTCCGTTTTATCTTTATCAAGCAACCAAGCGGATTTTTGAAAAAACTAAATTCCGGCAGAAACCTGCGTTATTTTTAACTGGTTTACTGTCCACTTTTATTCACACATTTTTAGTGATGGGATCGATTGCTTTCTTCTTCCAAGATGCTTATGCACAAGCAATTGATGTAAATAGTGTTGGCGCTATTTTTAATGCAATTTTAACTGTATTTTTGACAAACGGACTCGCAGAAGCAATCGTCGCTGCCGTTATTACAACAGCACTTGTACCACCGTTACTGAAAATTGTTAATCGATAGCATGATTCAAGAAAAAAGGTTATAAAGTTTTACCCCTTAGGATGTCGTCCTGGGGGGTTTTTGTTATAATTGAGTTAGTTTAATTGTCAATATACTTTACATTTTTAATTGATCATCACTAAAATCGACTAAGAGAGTGGGTGATTAAATGGGAAATACTCGTGCAGATGAACTTAAATTAAAACTTAATGAATTAAGTAATTCGATTGAGCCAAAACTTAGTAAACAGCTTGATTTAGAAAAATGTGAGCGGAACATAAATCGGCTAGCTGAATTTTCATCAGAATGTGATGCCTGCTTACAGAATTTTTCTGATTTTGAAAATCATCTCTCACAACTATTAAATCAAAAAGAAAGTATCAATAAACAAGACATTAAAACACACACAAAAGTCATTAGGCAGATTGAAACTCACTTAACCGATCAACACGATCTCGTGTCTAGCGGACATTATACGGGTATCTACATGTCAATCGGATTGAGTATTGGGCTTTTGTTTGGCTTAGTCATTTTTGATAATATTGGTTTCGGATTACCAATTGGGTTAGCAATCGGCTTAGCAATTGGGGCAGGAAAAGATGAAGAAGCGAAGAAAAAAGGAAAAGTCATTTAAAAACGGAGGATATCATAATGCCTAAATTGTTACTCCACATTGAAGGCCTTGCTGTCTTTGCATTGAGCTTTTATATTTATCATCACTTTCAATTTAGCTGGATTTTATTTGTCGCATTGTTATTTGTCCCAGACCTTGCTATGCTGGGATACTTCATCAATCCTAAGCTTGGTTCGATGATTTATAATCTTTTTCACACTTATACAGTTGCTATTAGCGTCCTTTTCATTGGGCTACTGCTTTCTAGCTCGATCACCTTATCGATCGGAATCATCTGGTTAGCACACATTGGGATGGATCGGCTCTTTGGCTTTGGCTTAAAATATCCAACAGCATTCAAAGATACCCACTTTAATCGCGTTTAGTCAATCATTCGTGTTGGCAATATGACCAACACGAATTTTAATCTTAAACTAGACTATTTAGTAAATTCCGTTGCATTTTTCGGGAGCCCCTTCACTTGATTTAAATAGGCCGAAACCCGTTGATCCCATCCAACTGGATAATCAAAATCCAAACGTTCAGCAATAAAAGCAGCCGTATCACGAAACAATTCAATCATTGCAAATAACGCCTTCCAGACATCCGCATACGATGCTCGAGGAAATGTATTCAGCACCCGCTCCCAAGTGTCCTTTTCAAGATAGTTAGCTAAATACTTCTCTGACTTTCCAACACTAACTGAAAAATCCGTTTCAAACCCTACCTGCCATGCCAACATTTGATAAAGCATCGGCCGACAATAACGATTTAAGTGATCAAGTGCATAAAGCATCTCTTCACGCCATAATCCCTTTGCGATATAAGTTGTTATCCACCAAAATTCATTACAACAATCAAGGTACTGCTGATCAGTCGGCTTTTTAACCCAATAATCTTGATCTGTCGCTACTGGGATTTCTGGCAGTGACTGATCTTTATCTAATAAAATTTTTGTTAACGTATCTTCTCCGATGTATTCAACCTGATCTTCAACAGGAACAAGCATTAAATCAATTCAATTGCCATCAGTGAACAACATCAGGTACGAATAGCGATTGCCGAGCTCTGGCGGAAACAGTGACATATCCTCTGGTGTTTGGATAATCAATTGTTCCCCAAAAACATCGATCCAACTTGGTTGCTCTAAAAACGATTCCATCTCAGTCACTAGGTAGACAACATCATAATCTTGAAAAATATCTTTAGGTGCATTTCGATTTGTCCTCGATCCATTCAAACCAACAGCTCGTACCCGTTCATCCTTCTCCGCGACAGCTAAAATTAAATCAAACATTTCCTGTTCTGTACGCATTTGCTCACCTCTCATGAATCGTATTTAATTTAATCATAGCTTACTATAAGGAGTTTTTGAAGAAATTATAATTTTTTCACATGCGATCATGTATAATAAAAATAGCACAGTAATAAATGTACATAATATATTAAGAAAGAGGGTCGAATGATGAGTCATTTGTATATTAAACAAAAAGTCTTTAGTTTAGGCGAACGTTTTACCGTTAAAGATGAGCATGAACAAGACCGATACTTTATCCGAGGCAGCTTCTTTTCAATCCCAAAAACCTTTGAAATTGAAGATATCAACGGCCATCAAGTTGCCTTAATCACTAAAAAAGTTTTTAGTTTTCTACCAAAGTTTTATGTAGAGGCTGGAGGCAATGAAATTATGACAATTGTTAAAGAATTCACCTTCTTCAGAGATCGCTACCGGATCGATAGCTCTGACATTGAAATTAGCGGTGACTGGTGGGACAAAAACTTCGAAGTCTTTAAACAAGGCAGAAAAATAGCTCACGTAAACGAAAGATGGTTTACTTGGGGTGACACATACGACGTCCACGTGATCGATGAAGCCTATGAACACATTGTGATTGCAATTGTCGTAGCAATCGATTTTGTCAAATCAAACGAACAAGCAGCTGCAAGTTCAAATTAATTTTTCATAAAAAATTCACCAAACACAAAGGAGCCGATCCAAAAGTTCAGGCTCCTTTGTTTAATTAAAATAAAATCAAACCACCGATAATACCAGCAATTACAACAGACCATGACGGAAGTTTTAAAAAGGCTAGCATACTAAACAAAATAGCAACTAAAGCAAAATCAGTCGTTGTTTGAACAGCGTTCGTCCAAATTGGCGTATAAAGAGCAGAAATTAAAATTCCAACGACAGATGCATTGACTCCAATTAAAGCTCCTTTTATTTTCGGCTTATTTCTAAGTGCTTCCCAAAAAGGTAACACCCCAATAATCAGTAAAATAGCAGGTAAATAGATCGCTAAGAACGAAAGGAATCCGCCTAACCAACCGTTAATGATTGCCCCAATATAGGCGACAAATGTAAATAGCGGACCAGGAACGGCCTGAGTCGCACCGAATCCAGTTAGAAATTCTTGTTGTGTCAACCATCCCGCCGTGACAATTTCTTGCTCAAGTAATGGGAGAACGACATGGCCGCCACCAAAGACGAGTGAACCTGAGCGATAAAAACTATCGAATAATGTTAGCCACGGTAAATCAACCATACCACTTAAGATCGGTAATCCCATTAAAAAACCAAAAAATAATGTTAAGCAAATATAGCCAACACGGTGTGAGATTGGAAATTCACTTGTCGATTGATTTGTTTGCTTATCTGTTGCCTTAAATAGAATCAATCCTACTACGCCAGCTAACAAGATCGCAATGATTTGTGCGTAAGCGGTTTGCCATAATAAAGTGACAAGTAATGCAAAAAGGGCAATCAGCTTTGTTCTTAAATTTGGCGTTGATTTTTCAGCCATCCCTAAAACAGCTTTAGCCACAACTGCAACAGCGACCACTTGCAATCCTTTAATCGCAGCTGAATCTTCGATACCAAATGTAGTTAGAAAAGTTGCAAAAATCATCAACGCAATCGCGGACGGTAAAGAAAAACCTAAAAACGCAATAATTCCCCCAACTACACCTCCACGCATCACCCCAATTCCAATCCCAGTCTGACTACTAGCTGGTCCGGGCAAGAATTGAGAAAGTGCAACTAAGTCTAAGTAGCTTTTTTCATCTAACCATTTTCTTCTCTCCACGTATTCCTCGTGAAAATACCCTAAATGAGCAATTGGCCCACCAAATGATGTTAAGCCAAGTCGTAACGTCACAATAAATATTTCGATCCATCTCTTTAACTGACTATCTCGCTTATTTCCCATAACCAAGCCACCCCTACTATCTTGCTATTCTGATTTTTTTAAAAAGGTATTTCAAAAATAGCATAGCAGTCAGTCGGGTTCAATAGATTCAAACCAGAATTTACATCAACTTAATACTCTGTACCATTTATAGGCTATTAGCATATAGTAACATGACTAAAGAGATGAGGAGATGAAAAAGTGAATCATTATCATTGGCCATATTATTATAATTACCCGGCATTCAACACAGCCATGCAACAAAATTGGTGGAGCTATCCACTCGGGATCGAACATCAAGATTTAACAACGTATATTGTCAGTAATGATCAGCACCCATTCTCAAAAGATCAAGGACGAAAGCCATCTGTCATTAACATAAGCCAAGCAACCAAACAAAATAAAACATTTCGGACAGCAATTTGGACAGGGAAATACCTTCAAGTCACATTGATGAGTATTGAAGTCGGGGATGAGATTGGTTTAGAAATCCATTCTAATCATGATCAATTTTTAAGAATTGAAGCTGGGAATGGTTTAGTACTAATGGGAGACAACAAAGAACAGTTAATTTTCCAAAGAAGAGTTGAGTCTGATTCTGCGGTCATGGTGCCGGCAGGGAAATGGCATAATATCAAGAACACTGGTAACCAACCACTAAAGCTTTACTCAATTTATGCCCCAGCTGAACATGAATTAGGGACAGTTCATCAGACAAAAGCTGAGGCAATTAAAGAAAGCGGTCATTACTAATAAAATAATCATAGGAGGCTTGGACACCTATGATTATTTCATTTTGATTATGATCTAAACTAGATTCACACAAAATAAAATGAACTATTTAACCTTAACAAAGTATTTCTGCTTAAAAATCAATATAGACGATTTCAGAGCGACTACTATGATCGAATACCTATTTAAAATTATCGATATTGACTAAAAGTAGTAACCTGAAAATTCATACCACCAACATTCAACTCAACTACCTGCTGTGCATACTTTTGATCTATGTTATCCACTCTAATAATTATCTTTTTAAGTGAAAGGTAAAGCGCTTTATGTTAAACTATATATTGTTATATAAAAAATGATTTGGGGGTTTTATTATTGAGTGAACAACTAATTGGAGTACCATTAGAAGGTTTTGCTGAATTCAGTCGTAAAGTTGCTGCTGAAGGGGCTGTTTTACTAAAAAATGATTTTAACACGTTACCTCTTCAATCGGATGAAGTTATTTCTGTCTTCGGACGTGTACAACAAGATTATTATCGTAGTGGAACAGGTTCGGGAGGAAGCGTTAATGTTAGCTATACAACCAACCTGATTGATAGTTTAATGGAAAAAGATCAGATTAAGATCAATCAAACATTAGCTTCAATTTATAAAGACTGGATTCTAGAACATCCATTTGATAATGGTGGTGGCGGTTGGGCAGCTGAACCTTGGCACCAAAAAGAAATGCCACTCACAAAGGCAATTGTTCAAGAAGCTAAAAATCAATCTGATAAAGCAGTAATCGTGATTGGTCGAACAGCAGGTGAAGATCAGGATAATGCTGCTGAACAAGGAAGTTATTTACTAACGGGTGATGAGCTAAAGATGATTGAACTTGTGACTGACCACTTTGATCGAGTAGCTGTCGTATTAAATACATCGAATATCATTGATACAAGCTGGCTTCAAAACTATAATGTCCAAGCTTTGCTATACACATGGCATGGCGGGATGGAAGGTGGGCGAGCTGCGAGCGATGTACTGGTTGGTGAAGTGACACCAAGCGGGAAACTGACAGATACAATCGCCTATGCGATTGATGATTATCCCGCAACAACTAATTATGGTGATGACCTTAAAAATATTTATGCGGAGGACATTTACGTTGGTTATCGCTACTTTGAAACCTTCGCACCGGAAAAAGTTCAGTTCCCATTTGGCTTTGGTTTATCCTATACAACATTTGAATTCAACTGTGCTCCTGCACAAACAAAAACTGTAGATGGTACTGAACATATAGAGTTTAATGTGACTGTGAAAAATACAGGATCAGCTTACGCTGGAAAAGAAGTTATTCAAGTTTATCTAGAAGCACCTCAAGGAAAGCTTGGTCAACCAACTCGTTCACTCGTAGCCTTTACAAAAACAAAACTTTTACAACCGGGTGAAGAAGAAAGCGTTTTACTACGTATTAGAATCGATTCTCTGGCATCTTATGATGATGCTGGCGTGACTGGTTATCGATCTGCCTATGTACTTGAATCCGGCCATTATCTGTTTCATGTTGGTACTAGCGTAAGAGAGACAATCCAAGTTAATGTTGATCAAGAGACTGGCTATTTTGTTCCTGAAATTCGTTTGATTAAACAATTAGAAGAAGCATTGGCTCCGATCGAGCAATTTAAACGAATGATGCCAGGGAAAAAATTAGCCAATGGTTGTTATCAATTAACTTATGTCGACACACCTCAGCGTCAAATCTCAATTAGAGACCGAATCGAGACGAGAATGCCAGAGGAACTTGAACAAACGGGGGATCAAGGATTCAAACTCCAAGATGTAGCTGATAGAAAAGTATCAATTGAAACATTTGTTTCTCAGTTTTCTGATCAAGAATTAGCAACAATTATTCGAGGAGAAGGAATGAGCAGTCCTCTCGTGACATCGGGGACAGCATCAGCATTTGGCGGAGTAAGTGATTCACTCTTAAATTATGGTTTACCTGTTGCCTCTACGGCAGACGGACCATCTGGGATTCGAATGGATAGTGGTGAAAAAGCAACTCAAGTTCCTATTGGTACACTATTAGCTGCAACTTGGGATGAAAAGATAGTTGAAGAACTATATGTTTTAGAAGGTAAAGAATTGGCTCGTAATCAAATCGATCTATTACTAGGACCAGGAATCAACTTAAGACGCCATCCGCTCAATGGTCGAAACTTTGAATACTTCTCTGAAGATCCATTTTTAACTGGAGTAATGGCGATTGCGAATTCCCGCGGTATTGTTAAAGGTGGTGCACACGCAACACCAAAACATTTTGCCGTAAACAGCCAGGAGCATTCTCGCACTAAAGTAAATGCAGTTGTTTCTGAACGAGCATTACGTCAACTTTATTTGAAAGGGTTTGAAATGATTATCAAAGAAGGTGGAGCCAAGGGAGTCATGACTGCCTATAATCCAATTAACGGTCACTGGTCAGCATCAAATTATGATCTAAATACAACAATTTTACGTGGCGAATGGGGTTTTGATGGGATTGTCATGACAGATTGGTGGGCACATATGAACGATCCAATTGATGCCGGAGAGTCTGATCGAAGAAATACACATCATATGATTCGCGCACAAAATGATCTCTATATGGTTGTTGCAAACTATGGTGCAGAAGTGAATTCTAGTCAAGACCATACATTAGAAGCATTAGAAGCTGGGACTTTGACGCGAGGCGAATTACAGCGCTCAGCAATTAATATCTGTCGATTCTTAATTGATGCACCGGTATTTAATCGTAATCAAACCTTTAATGATTCATTTGGGAAGCTCGCTCCACTCACATTCAGTGAAGAACCAACAGATCGGGTTCAAAACTTAGAACCAAATCAAAAATTAAAGCCCAATTCAAAGGAGCCAATTTTCTTTAAGGTTGAAGAAGCTGGTGAGTACCGTATGTTTGCTGATTTATCATCACCAGGAGCCGACCTTGCTCAAACATCATGTAACATTGTGATAAATAATCAGACCGTTGCAACAGCACAAACAAATGGAACAGACGGTAAAACAATTAAACAAAAGCTACAGCGAATAGAGTTAACACAAGGTTTATATGAATTAAAAATCAAATTTACAAAACCAGGGATCGTTATTGAAGAGATTCAATTTATAAAAGTTAATTAAACAAATTAGTATCATTTGATATGATTTTTTAAGAACATTTATGACACAAAGAACTACAAGTATATTTGTAAATATTTCAGGAACAATTTTTCTAATAAAAAAAGAAGCTGAGGAGATTAACCTCCCTGCTTCTTTTTTAATTTTAGATTAAGCCAATTGAACATGAATCGATTGAACCTCTTTTGCTCGAATTTGCTCTGCTAAATCCCCCGAAATAACAGAACCATCAATAGAAATTTTTTTCTTATTCGCTAATAAGCAAGTGTATTTAACTGGTTTAACTCCGAGCGTGCCATAAGTATCTTTCCGTTCAATATTCTCATAAGTAACATCTATTTGACTAAATAGTTTGAATTGCACTTGACCATTTTGATCAAATAGCCAGCTTGGTAACTTTGGTGATAATTCAAAGCTCAACACCTGATCATCAAAGCTGAATGGCTTTTGTCCAACAAACATAGAAAACCACATATGCAAGAATTCCACTGTAGCTCCACTTAACCTCGCAATGAATCCTTTCCCATGTAATAATGGATCAGGATTGGCACTACTTGCAATAAATGAAGAGTTCTCCAATATACTTCTTCCATATTTTTTAGGATCATTAAACAAAACAAGTCCTGTTTTGATCTCTTCAAAAAATTCATCATAGAGTTCGTTTTTCAACAATTCTAATAAATATTTATAAGACATATGCAAGAAAACAGATTCGTTCTCTAACCAGCCAGGCGTGAAAAATTTGGCGCGACCTAACTCAATTGGCTCTGTTTTAATCGAGACACTTGTTTTATACATCCCCAATTTTCGGTCATAAAGGTCTGATTTTTTTACTTTTCCATAGATTTTTTTAGCCACTTTTGGATCGTTAGAAAGTTTTAACTGTTTAACAATCCCTTCTAAAAAAGGCAAGACAGCATGTGGATTGATTGACTTCACTTCTTTACTATTTGGTGAAAGCTCAACATCAAAGTAAAAATAGGTTGGAACAAGATCCTCATTAAATGCCTCAACAGCATCAATAGCTAAATCGACAAAATGTTCGAATACCTTAACACTCTTGATTGCATGCTCAATTGTACAAGTAAAAAGTTTACCTGTTATTCCTGACTTAATTGAAGCACGATAGCGCTCACGTATAGTTGTGATCGCCTGCCATAACTCCAAATTCAAATCAGTCTCTTCAATAGATTCTAAGCATTTAGTTAAATTTTTAATAAACTCCCCGGCTTCAACAGGTAAAGTAATGTCTGTATTGGTGGCTGGGTGATCAATCTTTAATAGATTTAACAATCGTTTCAATTCATAGAGTTCTGATACACCTGCGCCAAACATTCCTGGTAAACCATTAAGCGCATCATTCCAGCCAGGTTTTCCAGCCTCCATTTCAATTCCTAACCCAAAAGGAGCAATTGTGGCTGATTTATTAGTTGCTAATAAAAATAGTTTAGAAAATAAGTTTGTCGTGAAAATCTGACCTTGATTGTGATTGGTTCTAAGCCATTGCTCTGCACCACTTGCTTGTTTACTTATCTTTATTTCATCAATTGTTAATGCATTATATTGGCGAACCTTGCCATTACCCTCTACATATTTAACATCTTGAGTATTGACAAATGCGGGGCTATCAAAATAGCGATAACCATCCGCAAAGAAAAGTGCACTTTTCTTATCTGGATAAACAGCTAAATAGGTGTCAATTAAGTCCAAATTATAAGTCCAGTGATCAATCCAAAACCCTTCTCCATGTTCCGCCTCCAATACCTCATCACTTGCTGTTAATACGCTTGTTAGGAATACTTCAAAAGAAACAGTCAAATTTACTTCATTATCATCTAAATATCGCTTTACATCACCTGGTGTATAGCCTTTTAGTAACAATGCTTTCAATGCTTCTTGTAGGTGCTCTTTTATACCAAATCGGCCAAAATCAAAATCTGCTTCCTTCAAGGTAAATTGGACTGTTTTTATAGCTAATGGGTTGTAACCGTCTAACTGTATCAAATTAACGAACTTCTTAATATTACTATCCCCAACACGGGGATCGAACAACACATCAAGTCGTCTGTTCTGATTCATATCACGGTAATTGCCATTACCCTGTGAATAATAAGAAGGGCTTATTGAAAAATAATTATAATCCCTTTCTAAATCACCATGCTTACGAGAATATAAATAAAATATTTGTTTAGCCGTTTCATTCTCAAAAACTAACGGAAATCCACCACGCAAACCATTATCTAAATAATTTTGCTTAACATATGCATCAAAATGTGGTAATGCTGTTTGTGTCTCTACATGATCTGTAAGTTCCTTTGTCAGCTGAACGGCTGAACTTCGGTAACTTTTAAACTTGTCCGAAGACACTTGTTCAGCTAAAAAACGTCTGGCTTGTTCCTTATTTTCAACTTGACCAATCACTGAAAAAAGTTTGATCTCTTCGTGAGCTTTAAAATGATAGTAAACAGGGGAAAAGGCACAAGCTGTTTTATTCGTGCCAATCTGAGCATTAAAATCAATCTCAGTTACACAATTATTTTGGAAAAACTCAGCCTGCCTTAGTGATGAGTCTCCTCCAAACACAAAATTCCGATCATAAAGTGGTGGAATAATTGATTCTCCTTGCCCCGTTTGAAGTAATGAAATATAGAAGTTACCTCCTTCAACTTGTGAAACTGCCGCTTCATCTTCCGTACTCCCTCGTAGGAAATAGTAACCAAACTTTTGATCAATAAGCTCGACATCAAACCAGCTTTTTAGTGTATGGCTCATTGATTTATAAGTATCATTATTCACTTTGGCTGGAAGTATTGTTGCTAGACCATCAAGAAGCTCTAAAGTTAAATTTTCTTCAGTATCATTTTTAATTGTTACTTCTCTAATAAAGCCTGGAATAGATTGATGAGGTAAATTATAGTAAGCAATATCAATTTTTAGTTTATCGCGTTTGTTTTCATGACTGAGCTCTAGAACATTACTATCAATAATCATACTATCTTTTATTTGTTGATCAGATCTATTAAATGGCTCATAACTAAACGATTCTTTACCTCTTTTTCCTTTTATAAATGTTCGAAAGCCTTGCAACGGTACAACCTGATACGCTTTATCAGCTGGGTAAAATTCAGTCATAGCATTATCTTTGTTTTCCACGCCAAAGCTTGCAATCGCCTGACCTCTATTAACATAATATACCCACATCGGAATCCCATCTTCTCCAGCTAAACCAGGCAAGAAGCTCGAGAATGGACTTGCCTGACAATAATTATCAATTTTAAATTTTAAATCATCCATTAATTTATACATGTTATCAACCTTTCTAACCATTCAAAATTATCTAATCCTATACAGAGCTACTTGATAAGTATCATTTCATACTCTCTTGAGCTAACTTTATCTATCTAGGAAACCTAAATGGTAAAGCGCTTTCCTTTTTGGTGAAATTAAAATTCAGACTCGACTACAGGATTCTCGTTTAATTAGTTGAACAGGTATTATCTTTGTTGGATCGTCAGTTTTATGGTCAATTTTATTAAGTAACATAATAGCAGCTTGACGGCCAATGAGATCTTTATCCTGTCTAATCGTTGTTAACGGCGGGTCAATATGTTGAGCAACAGCAATATCATCAAAACCAATAATTGAAATATCATCAGGTACCTTTAATCCAGCTTCTTTAATAACCTTGATTGCACCTAAGGCCATATGATCACCAGCAACAACAACTGCCGTTGGTCTATCTTGTAATGATAATAAGCGAATCATCGCTTCTCGCCCGCCCTCATATGAGAAAAAGTTTCCATTAACTATATACTCATCCGGAACACTCAAATTCAGTTTTTCCATAGTTTCTTTGTAACCTTTTGCTCTTTCTATTGCACTAAATATTTTTGTATCTCCCGCAATATGAGCAATCTTTCGATGACCTAACTCAAATAAATATTCAACTGCTAATTTACTACCCTGCCGATTGTCACTATATACTGATCCCGGCTTTTCTAATGGTCGATCAATATAAACAGTTGGAATTGACGATACACTATCATCACCCTCTGATTGAATAACCATTACTCCATCAACACCGCGATGCTTTAAATGTTTATATGTTTCCTGTTTCAATCCCATATCTCTTGAAACAAAGAGAAGATCATAATTATATAATTCTATATGTTTCTTAAATCCCTCTATAACCTCACTAAAAAAAGGATGTGCAATTCCTACACCTAAATGCTCAGCAAAAACGACACCAATCATCCACGATTTATTTGTGGCTAAAGTTCGTGCCGACGAATTAGGTGTATAACCCAGCTCTTCTATAGCATCCAAAACAGACTTCTTTGCCTTTTGACTTACATTTGTATAGTTATTTAAAACCTTTGATACTGTAGTTATTGAATAACCCGATCTTTTTGCAATATCATATATAGTTGTCATTATATACCACCTAATAAAAAGCGCTTTTCATCATAGTATATGACTGCTTTTTTTTTGTCAATAAATATTAGCATTACTCAGCTCCATCTGAATGAAACAGTTATATTTCGAAAATCAATTTCATTTTTACTTAATAGATGCTAAAACACGGACAATAAAGTTAGAGCATGCACCCGTGATTATCACTCTCGGTGAATGTTTTTCTAAACGCATTAGTCATCTAAATCACCAATTGAAAGTCAATGCGTTCAGAAAATGGTTAATAAATCAAACTTTATCTCCTCAGTTAAAAGTGTATAAGTTGAGTACTAAGCTATCTAAACAGCTAAAAGCTGAATAGATAGCTTTTTTAAGAATCAGTAACACAAAAACTACTTCATTCCTTCTTTTCTTCCTCGGTAGACCAAAAATAAAGCTCCAGTAATCACTAATAGGGTTCCTAGGAAAATTAAATTATACATGCGTGTCATTGTAATAGGAAGTACTTGCCCATCTATTTTTTCTGAAGAAACATCACCCTTCGATGTAATTCCGGCTTTATTTTCATTTAATTTATCTTTTAAAGTTAAGACATTTTTTTCATCATCTTTGATTGGTGCTTTAATCTCTCCAGTGGAATGCCCATTATCTTCAAAATCAGATTTAGACTTTTCATCCCCGTATTCTTCAAGCTCCCTGATCTCATATTTAAGGGTATTTAGCTTATTCTGTAATTCCACTACAGTTTGTTGAAGCTCACCATAATTAGATTGATCTGCTTGCTCACCTAACTGTATTTCGAGTGCTTTAATTCTGTCTTCAAATTCTGTGATCTTCTCTAGATTAGCAGACTCTATCATTGCTAACTCTTCCTCCAGATCAGATATTATTCTTTCCAACTCTTCTACTCTTTTCTCTAAACTCTGATCAAATTTCACATTATCAACATAGGCTCTTCCAGCAAAGTTACTTTCATTATCAGCAAAAATTAAAATCATATTTCTTAAGAACGTATCATCTGACACATTGATATTTGTAATATCGATTTCCACTTCATAATGATACAACCCATCATCTGTTAATGGTTGTTCTGCTATTTTTCCTAAATCGATGACAAAAACATCAGATGATTGTGCCCAATAACCAGCGGATTCTGGTTGGAAAACGAGATTAATTTCAATTTCACCTTCTGTAGCCCTTCCCTCTATCGGATCGATATAAAAATCGAAAGAGACAAACTCATTATCGACACGATATAAATCGTCAGACCAAAAGTCTAAACGTGGAGCACTTGCCCAATTATCAGATGGTTTAACTTCTGGGTAAGCATACTCCCATGACAATGCATTTGAACCGTTTGCCTCTTCAATTGTTAAGGCCGTTCGAACACCTGATTCTCCCTGCCATTCCCATCCTTGTCTTGTTCCATCTTCAAAGTCAGATGGAAACGTTGCTTCACCTTGTGGATCATGTTCAATTGGAACTGGGACGGCCTCACGGTCTCCAGAAACAGTTATATTATCTAGATAAATAACATCTGCATCTTCGGTGCCAACAACTAGTATAATATTATTTAATAAGCTACCCTCAGAATCAGTTGCTAAATTAGCAAGATTGGGTGACGCAGCTGTATCTATCGATAAAACAGCTTTATATAATCCATCATCTTGCTGCGTGAAATCCTCAATTTCTACTAGTGAATTATGAGAAGGGTTTGCCCAACCATACTTCTCACTTTGAGGAATTGCTGCTATTGCTACTGTTGTAGGCTCGTGGACAATAACATCCATTGTTAATTCCGTAGCACCTAAGATGTCCAACTCACCATTCCAATTATCAGAAGATATCCGCGCATTATCCCAGTATGTTTCACCCTCCCCGCCTATGTCATGACTTGGATCAAGACCGGAAATTTTTAAAGCGTTATTTTCATTTTCTAACGTAACATTAATTGGACTATCACCATTCAAACCAAACCCCTGTGTTGTATCATCATTGAAATCCCAGATTACTTCAGTAAATTCTTCCTTTGGTGTTCGATCAATCGGCTCATATTCAATTCCCTTAATCCGTGCGCGAATGTATTCACCTGATACACTTAGTTCTTCAAGTGACCATTCTTGATCTTCACCTGGATCAAGATTTGTAGCGTCTGATTCGTTTAATATAAATGGGATAAACGCCCCAGACGTTTCATTTTTATTCGTTAATGACCAATTGGCCCAACTAATATTGTTTTCATTTAAAAAGTTAAGCCATATATCCGCTTCATTTAAGTAAGGACCATTATCACCATTCGCCTCACTCACGCCCCACTCTGTAGCAAATACAGCAGCCCCATTATCAAGAGCATATCTCACGTTCGCCATCACGTTCGAGCGCGCATCACTCGGCGTCCCCTCAGGGTAACTCTCATTTGTACCGTTATGTGTTCCCGTATAGAAATGAACAGAGTACATAATGTTATCCGCTTTAATTGGATTATCAGCAGCTAAATCTGGGCGCTGACTCCAATTGGGATTTCCCACTAAAATTATATTGTCTCCTTTTTCTCGCAACATTTCTACGATTGGCTCAGCATACTCTTTCACTGCCTGCCAACCTTCTTCGTTATTGGTAATTCCATTACCACCACTATTATTTGGACTTGGTTCATTTGCCAACTCCCAAATGATATAATGTTTTTTAGGGTGATCTCTATAGTGATCAGCTAATTCCTCAAAAAAGTCATAAGCACCACTATATACTGGCTCTCTTGGATCACCTGGTGCATGCACATGCCAATCAACAATAACATACATATCATTTTCAAAGGCAAGTTCAATTCCTTCATAAACTAAGTCTTTAACATCAGGATTAGTTGCGTAACCTTCTTCTCCCACATACATAGCTAGACGGATCATGTTTGAATCCCAGTCATTAGCCAATGTTATAAAAGCATTCTCATTAATGATTTCGCCAAACCACTGTAAACCATGAGTACTCATACCACGTAATTGGATGGGATTATCATTTTGATCAACTAATGTCAGTTGACCGTTTACTTCTTTAACTGATAATTCCCCACCCTCTTCAGCATTCCTTACACCATCATCAAGTAAATAAGGATATGACCCATAGTTAGATTCATGTGGTATTTCCGAAATTGGAAGTGGATTGACAATGTTCGTTTCCCCTTCTTCATTATCTTCTGCACTAATCACCGGTGTAAATACAGAGACAACAAAAGCAAAAGTTAGCATAAATACTAAGTAGCGTCTTAAATTGTTCTTCACAATGAAACCTCCACATATATACTTTTTGCCATCGGTATTCGTCGTACCAAACGTGTTACTCTATTGCTTCGCCTTTATATGTTTCCACCTGCTTTTATCAAGAGCGTTTCTTTTATTAACTCAGATTTGAGGATAAACAGGCAACCCTATCTCTCAGACACCGACAAGATAGGGTTGTTGTTTTTCATATAAACGAGATTGACGTAATTTACTAGAATATTATTGATCCTTCTTTAGCACGCTTAATTTTCTTCTTGTGAAAAATGCTAATGCCATTCCCACTAATAGTACGCTAGAACCAATAACTAACCAGTTAAATGTAGCCGTTGCAGTCTTCGGAAGTTTATTACCGGACTCTGGATTTTGATCATCGCCAGCAGGCACAGTTACTTGGTCATCGCCATCCTCTGTAGTCGGAAGTTTATTATCAGACTCTAGATTTTGATCATCGCCAGCAGGTGCAGTTGCTTTGTCACCATCAGCCTTTGTAGATTGATCGTCTTCATCAGTACCATTTACTACATCATCCTGATCGCTAAGTAATGCTTTAAACCTTGCAATTTCTTCTTGTAAGGCAACAATTTGTTGCTCGATTTCTGAATTTCGATCTTCTAGATTATTGTATTGAGTCTTTAGAGCTAATAGTTCTTGTTCCAGATTGTTAATTCGATTTTCAAAATCTTCTAGATGACTACTATCTTCTAAATCTTTAATTCTATCTTCTAAATTACTGATTCTATCTAATAACTCTTGCATTTGTTCTTCATCATCTTTGTCACTAGGATCAGTTGCTTGATCATCGTCCTCACCAGGTTCTTCGTCAGTTTCTTCTACTTTCCTTAAGACCACATTATCAATGAAGATATCATGTTCATCAGATGGTATATTGTCACTACCATCTCCTCCAAAAGAAAAACCGAATTTCGTATCTGGATCTGTTTCTTCGTTCATTGTAAATTCGTAATTATAAGTTTCCCATGAATCAGTCAATGAAACAGTTTCTTCTAAATATTTCGTATAGTCAGTGCTATTCTCAACATTTAAAAGTACCGGTCTATCTATTGTTGATCTTGCTTCAAAAGAAAGCTGATAAGTAGCATCCTTTTCAATATTAACTCCTTTTTGATAAAGCTGAATCGCCCAAGTGGCATATCCAACATCAGTAATATTTACTTTAAAGTGACCATCTTCATCTACCTTAAATTCAGCTTTAGAATGATTAAATTCAGTTGACCAATGTGATAGACTATCAAATATTCCATTTCGAATAAGATTGTCTTCAATTCCATCAGATGCAAGAACTCTTGTTAGTTCCACATTATCAAGATAAACATTATCGTCGCTTCCGCCGATATTAAATTGAAGCTCAACATCATTATCTGTAACTACATCTACATTAAATTTAAATGAGTATTCTTTCATTTCTGGATCCAAACCTACTGCTTGATCAGCTATCACATTGCCATTTGACGATACTAGGCTTACTCTAATATCTCTTGATACATCTGCACTTGCATCAAACGTTAATTGATAGCTATTCCCCTCTTCTAAATTAACTTGAGGTTGCACAAGTTGGATTGATTCAGCATGGGCTCCACCATTATTAATCAAGGCATCAAACCTGCGCTCATCAACTGCACTACCAATATAGTAATTAACATCCGAACTATCATCTGCTTTGAATTCCCAGAACGCCATTCTTCCTATGCCTTGATCAAATGTCCCATTGTAAATATAGTTACCGCCTGGAAGAGGTGATCTTGGTTCAAAGGATGGCTCTGTAGTAGAAGCATCTTCTATCTTGTCTAATCTCACATCGCTAAGCCAGACATCCGCATCATTTAATCCCATATTAAATTCGAAACGAGAGTTTAAATCCGTTCGTTCTGGCATGACAAATTCAAATTCATAGTCTCCCCATTTTTCAGAAAGTCTCACAGGGGGGATTAGTGAATATTCTGAATACCCTCTGGAAGCACCACCGCCAAGTTTTACTTTTATATCTCTTTCTTCTTCTGCTTTGGCTCTAAAGCTTGCTTTATATCTAGCACCTCGTTCAAGTGGAACCGTATCTTGAATTAATTGCACGCCATAGTCCACTGTACCACCAGCCGTTATCGCTGCATGGAATTCACCATTCTCAACTTCAATTTTAGCATCTCCACCTGGTCCTTGTAAAAATGTCCAGTGATCTGTACCTGAATTGAAACTACCGTTATAAATATAGTTACCATCTTCTAGTGGAGCTCTTCCTTCCGAATCTTCCTCTTCCGGCTCAGGTTTCTCACGAACAGGATATTCATCTTTTTGATAAACTCTGACGTAATCTACCGCCATTTGTTGTGGAAATACAGTCGTATCATCTGGGTTTCCTGGCCAACCACCACCTACAGATATATTCAATATTAAGAAGAAATCCTGATCGAACGGCGCTGGATAAGTAAACTCATCTGCATTACCTGGATGTTTTGAATGCCAATCATTTGCAGTGTTGAACAGTTCACCATCTATATACCAGCGAATTTCTCCCGGTTCCCACTCCAGAGTATAAACGTGATAATCTTCAGCAAAACTCTGACCATTAGGCAATTTGTACGTTCCTTGTGAGTCTCCTTTAGGGACGCCATAATGAATATTTGCGTAAATCGTGTCAGGCTCATGCCCTAGCAGCTCCATAATATCAATTTCGCCACCTACTGGCCATGTTCCGTAGAAAGGCTCATCTTCCGGCATCATCCAGATTGCAGGCCACATACCTTGGCCTGTTGGCATTTTTGCTCTTATTTCAAATTTTCCATAAGTCCACATTTGCTTGCCTTTAGTAATTAGTTTTGAAGATGTATAGTTGTATGTTTCACCATTAGGCTCTGTAATTTCTTCCTCTCTAGCTTCAATAAACAACTTTCCATCTTCAATCCAAGCGTTGTCTTCGGTGTAAGATTGAATTTCTTGATTATAGCGCCCATTCTCAGGGTGATCAAAGCTCCAGTTATCCATATTAATTTCATCTTCATCAAACTCGTCACTCCATACTAATTTCCAATCGGAGTCTGTGACATCAGATTCTGAAGCACTAATCATTGGCACATTAAAATTTGAAACAATTAGCAATACACTTAATAAACCTATCGTCCATTTCTTTAACAATTACTTTTCCTCCTTTAATAATATATTTCTCAGCTACAATAAATCCCAACAGTATTTAGTAACCACCTCCTTAAAATTATTATTTTTCTGCGTTAATTCCCTGTTAATAAAAGGTTATAATTATATTATCCCTCCCTATCTTAATTTCTTTTTTCAGCACGATTGAATACGCTTCCATTTAAATTTAATTATCTTTTCATCTTATTTATTTATAGATCGTTAAGATGAAAATTTTAAGTAAAGCGCTTCCTCAAATTATTTTAAAGGGGGAACTTCAAAACAGTAAATCGACCAATACAGAAACTACTTAACTAAATATTATAACATTATATCGGAAGCGCTTTCGTGATTTCATTATAAAAGAAACATTACCTTTTTGTCAACCGAATTAATAGTAGATAAATCAACTATATCCTAAAAATTAACCTTGAAAACGATATCATACTAATATATACTGAAGATAAAGTACTACGGTTTATTAATCTAATTCATATAAATTAATCAATTTTTCACCATATACTCAGTCATTTATTACACTAAAAACCGGAAGCGCTTTGGTGTTTTTGAGGCTTTTATAGAAAGCGCTTTACTTAGAATGTAAGGGGGCATGTACTATTACATTTAGCAGCTTTAAGTCTTGAAATAACGTGAAATTGTAGATCCACAGTTCTATCGTCATGTGACGTTTGAATGTAATGTGACAAAACTACAATTTAAGGAACATGGAACAAAAAAGAGAGAATTGAAAGGGTGGTTGATATGTTTAAATGGTCAAATAGAAATTTAACTTTTAAATATGGATCAATTTATGTTTTAATCGTTATTTTATTTGTTATCTCGGCTTTATTAATTAATCTATTATTATCTGATACTAGAGATGAAGTGAACGTAATGAATCGAAGTACAGAAAACTCAGTCATGTTATTTGAAATGGAATTACTCATACAAGAGCGCTATTCGATATTAGGACAATATATGGTTGCACCTACTGATCTTTCTGTTAGTGATTTTGAAAATACAATTGCAGAATTTAATGCATATTTAGACGAAATAGATCCTTATATTGATTCAGATGATAAACAGTATCTATTGAATACCGTATTAGAAAATGATGCAGAAATCATCGAAAGCTTTAATGAGTATACCTTATTAAGAGAAAGTGAAAAATCTGCTAATATTGATAGACGAACATATGAAAATGCCCGAAGAAATTATCAGCAAAGCTCATTTTCACTAAATCAGTTGAGAACAATTTTTGAAGAAGAGAGACTAAATGCTGTAGAATCGACGTCGGAGAGCTTCCAAATAACTACGCAGATTCAAATTATATCAATACTCCTTTCTGTTTTTATTGGTCTAACAATATTAATTCTTGTAAACTATAATGTAAAGAAGAGACTGACAGAAATTCTTGGTTTTAGCGAAAAAATTGAACAAGGTCATTTAAGCGCTAACAACTTGGATGTACATGGCACAGATGAATTCTCCAAAATTTCTCTTTCCTTAAATACCATGAAAGATAGTATTGAAGATATTTTAAAGGATATTTCTAATGTATCTATTAATGTCGGTTCAAAAAGTGATGATTTGGAAAAATCCGCAACATTTCTAGAGCACGTTAGTATAAGTGTTTCAAATAAATTAAATGAATTAATTACAATTGTTGAAGAACAGTCGGCATCAATTATTCAAATATCAAGTACAAATGACAATTTTAATGAAAGAATAAATTCAATTGAACAGTTCAGTGCAAAAATGAAAAGTTCTTCTTTAGAAGTATCAACCGAAACTAAAGAAGGCATCTCACTGATGAATGTTACGGCTTCCAATATTGCTACGATTAATGAATCTGTTGCAAATACCGTCTCTAAAGTAAATATACTTGTAGAAAGAGCTGTCGATATCTCGCAAATAACAGAGTTAATTAATAAAGTTGCAGAAAAAACGAATTTATTAGCATTAAACGCATCAATAGAGGCTGCTAGAGCAGGTGATTACGGGAAGGGGTTTGCTGTTGTAGCTGATGAAATTCGAGATTTATCAGCAGAAGTCAATCAATCTATTAATGACATCAACGTTATTATACAAGGGATTCAACAAGATGCTAATGAAGTTAAATCCGTTCTTAAATCATCGAATGAAAAAACAATAATCGAACAAAATAAAATACAACAAAATATTACTAGTTTACATAAAGTCGAATCCTCAGTTAATGAGTTAGTTAAAAATATTGATCATATTTATGCTGATATCACAACAATGACAGGTGAGAGTGATGAGATCAATATATCATTAGACGGATTATCTAAACTATCCAATAAAACAACGGTTCATATCAACGATGCACATGAATCAATATTTGAGCAAAGTAATATTATCAAACAAATGAATGATCACTCGAAAGATCTTTCCGATGCTGTAGGTAAATTAGAAGGCTCAATGAGTCGCTTTACAGTGGCAAAAGAAATTAAAGAGCTAACTAGTATGGACAATAATACTGATGTGCTTGATCTAACTAATGTAGATAAAGAAGTTGTCGAGGTAGATATAGAGAAAGAGATTGATTTGATAGAGAGCATAAATCCTGAATTAGATAAAAATAGTATTGCTGATAAAGTTGATGGTAAAGTAAAAATATAACCACAAAAATCCCCTACATTTAATCCATGTGTCTGGGCATGTAGGGGATTTTAATTCAAAGTTAATGAATAACGTTAGTTTGTTATGTCTTTAGTCGAGTCTCTAATGATTAACTCAACCGGGAGTAATATTGTCGAAAAGTCTTCATCTTCATCATTAATTTGATTAATTAACAGATCAGCAGCTTTCCTTCCCATTAGCTCTGCATTTTGTCTAATAGTGGTTAAGCCAGGAGTTATATGCTGAGCAAGCTCAATATCATCAAACCCAACGACAGAAATATCATCAGGCGCTGATAGGCCTGCATCTTTAATCGCTTTGATTGCGCCTATAGCCATCGTGTCACTCGAGGCAAACACCGCTGTTGGTACATCATCCAATTTAAGCAATCTATTCATTGCATTGTACCCACTCTCATATGAAAAAAGTCCACCATTTACAATATAAGAGTCATCTATCGTTAACCCATACTTATCTAACGCTAGCCCAAATCCCTTTAATCGTTCTTTTCCAGTAAAGGAGCCATCAGTAGCTGCTATATGAGCTATTTTTTGATGACCAAGTGAATATAAGTGATCAATTGCTAATTCACAGCCATAAATATTATTACTGTAAATAACATTTGTCTGATCACTGTGGACATCTAATACAACACTTGGCAATGGAGATTCAATCAACTTTTTTACCTCTGGATCATCATAATGTGAACAGACAACAATCACACCATCAACACCACGATAGTAGGCATGATCAATATAACTTTTCCTATCTTCCCCAATAAATCTATTAATAAACACTAAGTCAAAACCGAATTTTTCAGCTCTTTGTTTAAATCCTTCAATAACTACACTAAAGAAAGGATGCTTCATTCCTATTCCTAAATCTTCAACAAATATAACACCCAAAGTAAAGGTTTTTTTCATTGTTAGCGACCTAGCAATAGAATTTGGAAAATAGCCCATTTTATCTGCAACTTCTAATATAAGCTTCTTAGTTTTTTCGCTTACATCGGGATAATTATTTAGTGCTCTTGACACAGTTGTTATAGAAAAACCTGTTTTTTTAGCCACATCGTATATCGTTACCAATATTCATTTCTCTCCTTAATTATACCGATTCTTCTTTCATTTCCATCTAAATTAAAAATATATCAAATCATTTAATAAATCAAGCCTTCTCCCATAATGGAAGAAGGCTACACATTTCTACAATAATTGATTTATGTAGAATATAGCGCTACTAATTATTGATAGTGAAGATGCCAATAACTAAAATAGATTAAAACAGTAATAAATAGCAGATTGAGATCGCTCTCAATTCCAAATTAACTTACTTTCAACATATATTATAGCATATTTTCATCTAACTAATTCTAATAATCCTTGATAAGAATTAGGCATTTTAACCTTTGTATCAATCGGTTAACCCAAAGCAAACGTGAGGTTCTAATTATTTTGTTGATCTAATGGAGTGTGCTTTATAAATGTCGGATAATTTGTAGCCATTAATATAAATGCTAATACACTGACACCCAATACTATAAAAACAGTTGGCCATTGAAACGATATAATATAATAGACAACTAACCATAACAGTTGTATTAGAGTATTAAATGGTCTTAAAAAAACCATTCCTGCAGCCACCTTAATGTATCGAATTGTTTTAAATTCAAAATGAGCGATGACTGAGAATAAATTGACAAATGTCATGAACGCTATAAAGGCAAAAGAAAATAGGATTATATATAAGAAAAAATGAAATCCCGCACTATAATAGTATGAAATAAATGAATAATTTACATATATAATATAAAAAATGACTAAGAATATTAGCCATAGAATATTAGAGCGAATAAATTCCACTTTATAATAATGAAAAAACATTTTAAAAAGTCTTAGATCTTCCTCTCCTTTTATCCACTGTCTAATAACAGAAAATAGTGCTACTGTCGCTGGCATAAAACCAAAAATACCCATCCCAATTAAAAAAAATAGCAACCATATTAAATTTAAAACGACAAATCTATAGATAATATCAGCAATCTTAAAAACTAAATTTCCCAACTTAAGCACCCCATAAATAATCTATCATCATTTTAAGCCTACCTTCATGAATCTCTTCAAGTATTATTCCACTCAAAAATATAATTCACATTCAGACCTTCTTAAATAAAATAAAAGGCACTGAATGTGATAAAATATTTTCTGAAAGCTTTTGCATATTTTTATAATGTATATAACTAATAGACGACTCTAAACTTTACAAAAAGTATTGTGAATTACCTTATACATACTTATTTCTATTATATAATCCGTGTATTAACTTTTTACAGCCCCGTCTGTAAGACTCTCAATAAACAATCTATTAAACATTAAAAATACAATCAATAACGGAACCGTTGCCCAAAAAGTACCAGACATAATCATTCCATAATCCATTTGTCTAGCATCATTTAATGACCGTAGTGCAACCTGTATTGTATGAACGGCTGGTTCACGCAATACAACAACTGGCCATAAAAAGTCATTCCACACTTGCATAAATACAATAATACCAAGCGTTGCAAATGCTGGTAAAATCATCGGAATAACAATGTTCCAGTAAATCCTAAAATTTGAACACCCGTCTATTTTTGCCGCTTCAACAGTCTCATAAGGCACACCATCTCTAATATACTGGGCCATCCAAAATACACCAAATGCATTAACTAATCCGGGGATAATAATCGCACGAAGATCATTTAACCAGCCTAGAGTAGTAATAATATAGTATTGTGGAATTAATCCTAATTGTGTTGGTACCATCATTGTTACTAAAATAAAACCAAACAAGAAATTTTTACCTCTAAAATCTAATTTGGCAAAGGCGAATCCTGCTAAAGAACATAAAAATAAAACACCTATCGTGATAAACGATGCTACCATAAGCGAATTTCCCATCGCACCGAAGAAATTTATATTGTCAGTAACCTTTTGGAAATTACTCACCAATTCAGCACCAGGAGTAAATGGAGGTGGGACTGCATTAACATCTCGATTTAATCGTGTTGCCATCACAAACATATAATAAAATGGGAAAAGGGACGCTAGTGAAACAACGATTAAAAACAAATAAACCAAGGATCTTTTAATTGAAAACTTTTTATATCCAACTTCTCTACTTTTACTCATTATTAGTCCCCCTTATTTTACTTTCCGTGAACGACCTACTAGGTTTGTCAGCAGCAAGTTAGTTCCGGTCAATATAATAACGATTAAGAACATTATAATTGCTGCGGCAGACGCTGTTCCAAACGAGTTCAATACAAATGCATCTCGCCATAAATAAGCAACTATAGTAATTCCTTCTTCACGTAATCCTCGACCCAAGAAGATCAACGGCTCTGTGAATAATTGTAATGCTCCAATTGTCGATGTGAACACAACGAACATTAAAATTGGTCTTAACATCGGAAGTGTAACCAATCTAATTTGTTGCATAATAGTTGCACCATCAATTTTGGCCGCTTCATACAATTCTTTAGGAATACTTTGCATGCCTGCTAAGAATATGATCGTATTATATCCAACCCATCTCCATAACACCATTGTTGAGATGGCTATTTTTACCGGCCAGTATGCTTGACTCCATCTAATAGGATCAATCTCAAACAAACTTAGAATATAGTTTACGAAGCCAAATGGCTGGTTATTAAACATAAGACCAAAAATAATTGCAACCGATACAAGTGACGTAATGTATGGTAAAAATATTAATGTTCTAAATGTATTTTGGAACCGTATAAGTGCCGAATTGAGTGCAAATGCTATGAATAGCGCAATGACTAATTGCGGAATAGTCCCCATAATACCGATAATAAATGTGTTGATGATGGACGAATAAAATGAGCCATCATTTAAAACGATCTCAAAGTTTTTCCACCCAACAAAGGTCATCGGCGATAAACCATTCCAATTAAAAAAGGACAAATAAAAACTAAACACCATAGGGAAAAACCCAAAAATTGCATACAAAATAAAGAATGGAGAAGTAAACACATAACCAGATAAAGCATTGTTTTTCTTTTCAGTTAACTTTCTAGTTCTCATTCTAGACAATATTCTGCCCCTCCTTATAGGACCTTAAGAATATCCTACTTAATTTATTTATCATTATAAAGAGAATCAAACTTAGACATTGGCACTCCTATTACTAGGCATTTATATAAAATCTATTAAACTCAATAATTAAAGTTAAAATTATACATTATTATTGAGTAAAGTATAATTATATTTAAACTACCAACAAAAACATGAAGTATAAAGTAAAGTTTGGGAGGGTATGACTGTTTCTCATACCCCCCATTTTTTTAGTTTATTGTCTATCTAAAATACTTTGAACTCTTGATAACATATCTTCCCATTCTGCTTCTGGATCGCCACCAGCAGCAACATTATCGATAGCTTCATAAATTTCATCACCTATCGGATAATATGCGCTACCTTTATAAACAGGTTTCACAGCTTGGGCTGCCTCGCCAAATACTTCAGCTGTATTTATTCCACCAAAGTATGGATCCTCATAATTTTGGAAATCGGGCATTTCGTATACTGCAGGTGTAGATGGGAATAATCCATAACCTTGGAATGCTTTGTATTGTTGCTCTGGTGCAGTCAACCACTCAATAAATGCATAGGCCTCTTCTTGATTCTCACCTTCTGCTGGAAGCGTTAAGAAAGATCCTCCCCAGTTACCAGCACCTTCTGGCATTGTAACTATTGACCATACTCCTTCTTCAGGACTGTTTTCTTTAATAACACCTTGTAACCAAGCTGGTCCTAAGAATACTGCATAAGAAGCATCATCCATACCAGCAAACCATTCTGGTGTCCAAAGTGGCGTATCTCCAACTAAACCAGCTTCAAACAAGTCTGCAACATAGTCAAAAGCTTCTTTAATTTGGTCATTATCTTCTAGAATATATTCTCCCTCAGCATTAAAGTATGTTTCAGTAGCTTGATCACGTCTCGCATTAAATACTAGTTCGCCAGAGTCAGTCATTAAAGCACCTGTAGCATCATTAATTGCTTGTGCTACTTCAGCAAAGTCATCCCATGTACTAAGTAGTTCAGATACAGCTTCTGGCGATGAATCGTAGCCCGCAGCCTCAAATACATCTGTACGATAAAACATGACTGTAGGACCAATATCCGTTGGTAAACCAAACTGGAAAGAGCCATCAGCACTTTGACCGTTTACCCATACCCATTCAAGAAAATCACCCGCTATATTAGTGGCTCCTAAATCATTTAAATTGTGAAAACGATCTTCAGCCGCTTTAAAACGCTCAATTGCACCCTCTTCAATCATTGCAATATCAGGAGCTCCACTGCCCGCTGAAAGGGATGTAAATAAGTTATCATGGACATCATTCATATCTTGGTTTAAAAGATTGATTGATACATGTGGATTCAGCTCTACATATTCTTCTATTAGAACATCATAACCTGTATTTCCAAACTCCCAAAATACTAACTCAACTTCTGCATCTTCACTACCAATCTGTTCTTCTGTCACATCATCTACACTTTCAGATTCATCAACTTCATCTCCTGTTGCATCGGTAGCTTGACCACCGTCATCTCCACCACATGCTACAAGTATGCTAGTAGCAAATAACACCATCAAAATAAGTTTCCAAAACTTTCTCATTCTTAAAACCCTCCCTTTTATATTTAGCAATATAAATGAATCATAAAATCTATATAATGGTATCCTTTAACATCCAAAGCGCTTTGGTTTGATTTTAAAAAAATGTTTCCTATCTAGTAAGCCTTTACATTTCACCAGTAGAAATTTTAAGTTGGTAAAGCGCTTTCCGATTCGACCAAAAGGATATTAGTTGAATTCCATTTTCGATTCACTTATTTCACTACTGTCATTATAAACTACTAAAGCGCTTTGGTAAAGTGCAAAATAAATATTTTTTTATTTTTTTATCTTCAAAACGGGATTTTCCAAGTTTGCCGATACTAATATTGAGTTTTATAAACTTTTTTTACCAATTTATTTGCGCTACTACTGCTAGATTTACTATAAAAATATACGTTATTAAAAATAATCAGGTATCTTGATATGAAGAAAGCCAAAAAAGAAATACGATCCAAAGTAGTCTAATAACTAATTTGGATCGTGACAAAGGACATTAAAGCTATAATCTTCTATTCTAACCCCAAAACATCTTCAATCACGTCAACAATTTGGTCTGCTGCTTCATGGCAACGTTCAACTGTTGGTGCTTCAACCATTACACGAACAAGTGACTCAGTTCCTGAAGGTCGAACTAATACACGACCCTCGTCACCTAAATCAGATTCTACTTTATCAATTACATCTTGCACACGCTGATCGACAAATACTTGATGCTTATCGACAACCTCAACATTTTTCAATACCTGTGGGAATTTTTTCATTTTAGCAGCTAATTCAGAAATTGGTTTACCCGTTTCCTTCATAATATCTAACAGCTGGAGTGCCGTTAACATCCCATCACCCGTTGTAATATAATCTAAAAAGACAATATGCCCTGATTGTTCTCCACCTAGATTAAATCCACCTTTTCGCATTTCTTCAACAACGTAACGATCACCAACATCCGTTTTACTGCTCTTGATTTCCACTTCTTCTAAACCTTTATAAAAACCTAAATTACTCATCACCGTTGATACAACTGTTGAATGGCGGAGGAGACCACGTTTATTAAGGTAATCTGCACAAATAAAGATGATTTGATCACCATCAACAACCTTCCCTTTTTCATCAACAACAATTAATCGGTCACCATCACCATCAAAAGCAAGGCCGATATCAGCTTCTTTTTCAACAACTAGTGCTTGCAACGACTCAGGGTGAGTTGAGCCTACGCCGTCATTAATATTTAAGCCATTAGGCGAAACACCAATCGTTGAGATATCTGCTTCCAAATCGGCAAATAAATGTGGTGCTAGTGAAGAAGTTGATCCATTTGCACAATCAAGTGCAACGTGTAGACCATCAAATTCATTATCAATTGACTGCTTTAAATAGTGTAAATACTTTTGACCACCTTCAAAATAGTCATTTATCACACCAATTTCAGAGCCAATTGGACGTGGGAGATTGTCTTCTTTTGCATCGATTAAAGCCTCGATCTCTTGCTCCTGCTCATCAGATAGTTTGAAGCCATCTGGTCCAAAAAACTTAATCCCATTATCTTCGACAGGGTTATGTGAGGCTGAAATCATGATCCCAACTTCTGCACTCATCACTTTAGTTAAGTAGGCGACACCAGGGGTTGAAATGACACCTAAACGCATCACTTCTATTCCCATCGATAACAATCCAGATATTAAAGCTCCTTCTAACATTTCCCCTGAAATACGTGTGTCTTTTCCAATTAACACTTTCGGTTTCTCAGTTTCTCTTGTCAGTACATATCCACCTGCTCGGCCCAGCTTAAAAGCTAATTCCGGTGTTAGTTGTTCATTAGCTATTCCTCGTATACCATCTGTTCCGAAATATTTACCCATCATGTACCTCTCCTTTGTTTCCAAATACAGTTTTATTCATTACTGAACTTCAACAACAACTTCTTCCATCTCTGGTGAAAACTCTAAACCTGTAGGCCCAACGACATCTAAAGGTAATTGATGCTCGCCGTCTTCAAGTCCAGTTAAATCGATTCGTAATTGAAAATCACTTGAACTCATTCCTGTTAAATCTGATTGATAGCCTAATATCGTAATATCAATCAGTCCAGTTTCAGGGTCTATGAATGATGAAGTAAAATCACCGGCTAAATTTTCAACAGTGATTTCAACATCTTCAATTACTGCTTCAGTCCATTCTTCGACTTCTATTGTGACCGATACTGTTTCATGTGAGACTAAACGAATATTACCAGGCATCGCTAAGCCAACTTCAATTGTCGTTGTCCCCGTAACCCCTGATAAATCAATCGGCATCGTTCGAATCATATCTAAGTTCTCTAGGTTTTCTTCAGCGGCATAAACATCAACCTCTTCAACATCAACCGTAATTGATGTTATTCGATACTCATCCGCTATTTCACCTGTAGTATCTACTATTACTGGAACAGTCTTATTAGGGCTCGCTAACTTAACCTCAACCGAGACAACCTCTGGCTCAATCCGAGCATTTAGTTGATTTCCTTCATGATCATAAACACGAACAGGCACATCGACAAAGGTCATATCTTCTCCTAAACCTTCAAGATCAACAAAAGCTGTTACAATCGCAATTCGTTCAATGATATTCTGCGAACTCGTAATTTGTACGGTATCTGGTATTACAGTCGCTTCAAGTAACTCAAATCCAGGCTGTAAACGATCTTGATTGGTAAAATCAACACCTACTCTGTATTCATTTGTTGCTCGCTCTTCGATCAAAACTTCAGCTTCACTAGGTCTAATATCGACAGTCAAACGGTTTGAAACGCCTTCGTATTCAATCGGGACAACATGAGTCCCGGGTTCAAGTCCTTCGAGATCAACAAAAACGTCAAAATTTCTTTGGGTAGCTGTTGATTGTACAACGCTTACCGTTCCTTCTAACGTCACAGTTACTGTTTGTGGAACACCACTAACAACATACTTTTGATCATCGATTTGAATATTAACTGGAATATCTTCTAAAACCTGAACTTCTTGTGAACTACTAAAAATCGAATCAAAACTGCCAATATCTGCAGTTCTCGTATCTTGATTATCAATGGTAATTACTATAAACGTTATAATCGCTAACAATAAAGAGATAATCCGGATAACCCACGTTTTATTTAACCATTCATTCATTTTTTTCTCCCCCTCCAGTTCCAGGTTTTCAATGTAGGGGTTTGACTAAAACTCGTACCTAAATCTTGCCTTAACAAATTAGCTAATTCTTCTTGACTAATATCTCTGTGTAACTCCCCATTACGCGTATAAGATATATTTCCTGTTTCCTCAGACACAATAATCGTCAAGGCATCACTTACTTCACTAATACCCATCGCTGCTCTATGTCGAGTTCCTAACTCCTTAGAAATAAACGGACTTTCTGAGAGTGGTAAATAACAGGCCGCCGCAATGATTTGATCGTGATGAATAATAACCGCCCCATCGTGTAAAGGTGTGTTCGGCACAAAAATATTTGTCAATAATTGATGAGATAATTGCCCCTGAATCGGGATTCCCGTTTCAATATAATCACCCATATTTGTTTCTCTTTCAATCGTAATTAACGCACCAATTCGTCGTTTTCCCATGTAGCTACTAGAAGTAACTAGTGCATCAATTATTTGATTTAAAATTTCCTCTTCCGAGTGGCGGTTTCGACTAAAGAAACTTCCTCGTCCAATCTGTTCGAGTGCTCTTCTGAGCTCAGGTTGGAATAAAACAATTAAAGCAACCGGTCCCCAAACAATCACCTGTTCAATCATTACTTGTACTGTTTGGAGATTCAATATATAACTAACTAAGTAAATAAATAATACGACAAAAATCCCTTTTAAAAGTTGGATTGCTTTCGTACCACGTAATAACATAATCAGTTTATAAAATACATACCAGACAAGGGTAATGTCAACGATGATCCTAAGAATATTAAAGATATTTAAACCCTCACCAAGCATGATTCACACATCCCTCTACTCATATCATAACCACTCATTTCAATTGGTAATCACTTGTTTTATTATATCACACTCAAAATCATCTTTATAATCAAAAGTACCAATGTTATCAATTATGTGGTACCTTTTCGACCTAAAAAAACCCTTAAAACATTTTGTTTTAAGGGTTTCTTCACTTTAGGTTACTGGGCTAGCTGGATTCGAACCAACGCATGACGGAACCAAAAACCGTTGCCTTACCGCTTGGCGATAGCCCACCAATAAGAAAATAACAGCATTTATACAAAACTGTTATCGGTATTATTATAAGAATTAAATGGTGGAGGGAGTAGGACTCGAACCTACGAACCCGATGGGAGCGGATTTACAGTCCGCCGCGTTTGACCAACTTCGCTATCCCTCCGTATATTTATCTAACTGAACAAAAGACCATGCCGGCCAGAGGACTTGAACCCCCAACCTACTGATTACAAGTCAGTTGCTCTACCAGTTGAGCTAGGCCGGCTCGTTAAAATGGTGGAGGATGCAGGGCTCGAACCTGCGACCCCCTGCTTGTAAGGCAGGTGCTCTCCCAGCTGAGCTAATCCTCCATGATAAGTAGTTGCTAAAGTAGGTTATCCAAAAATACTGAGATCATACAAAAATAAATGGTGACCCGTACGGGATTCGAACCCGTGTTACCGCCGTGAAAGGGCGGTGTCTTAACCGCTTGACCAACGGGCCATAACATGTTGTTAAAAATTTAAAAGCTTCCAGCCGGGATCGAACCGGCGACCTCATCCTTACCATGGATGCACTCTACCTACTGAGCTATGGAAGCATTTATAATCAATTTAATTGAATAAATGGCTCCACAGGTAGGATTCGAACCTACGACCGATCGGTTAACAGCCGATTGCTCTACCACTGAGCTACTGTGGAACAATTGGAGAGGTTTAAATACCATTTGTTACTTCACAAAGCTTCATTTGTTTGGCTTAGCGACGTCCTACTCTCGCAGGGAAAACCCAACTACCATCGGCGCTGAAGAGCTTAACTTCTGTGTTCGGTATGGGAACAGGTGTGACCTCTTCGCTATTGTCACTAGGCCATAGATATAATTAAATATACCCTAAAAACTAGATAAGAATTGCACCTGACAAGTGCCATCAATTACAAAGGTGTTAAACGGATGATTCCGCTTTTTAATTTTAGTTAAGTCCTCGATCGATTAGTATTCGTCAGCTTCACATGTCACCATGCTTCTACCTCGAAC
>NZ_BAABDL010000156.1:0-4883 GCF_039539605.1 Amphibacillus indicireducens
ATATGATAATTAGATTTTAACACAAAGTTATCCACAACTAACGAATTTTATAATTTCCTAAACAATAAAAAAACAGTGTAGACTTTAGCCTACACTGTAGTTGGTCAGTTAAGTTTTTAATCGACCCCGATGATCTGCAACCATTGCATTGATCTCTCCACCTAAAATAATAATGATACCTGAAATATAAAACCATAACATTAAAATGATCACACCACCTAAACTACCGTAAGTGGCTGCATAGTTGCCCATCGTATTGACATAAAGTGAGAAACCATATGACGATACCTGCCAACCGACAGTTGCAAATAAAGCGCCCCAGATCGCATCTTTAAAGTAAACCTTCGCATTCGGTGCCATCTTATATAAATAAAGGAAAACAACGAAAAAGATTGATGAAGAAATCACCCATCTTAAACCATTCCAAACCGAAATAAATTGCTCACTTGCACCAAAGAAAGAAAAAATATAAACACCAATCATTCTACCGAAAACAGGCAATAGCAATGCAACGACAATTAACAGTAAGACGGATAGTAATAATGAAATCGCAATTAACCGTCCTAGGATAAACGAACGATTTTCTTCAACGTCATACGCCTTATTTAATGCACGCATAATTGCATTAATCCCATTTGAAGCTGACCAAATCGTACCGATAATTGCAATTGAAAGTAATCCACCACCACTAGAATCCATCGTTTCAAAGAGAAAGTTCTCAATCAATTGCATGGCTTCAACTGGAATATAGGCACTCATCATTTCAAGTAACCTTAAATAATCAATCGGCAAATAACTCGCTAAAGCAACGATAAAAATTAACAAGGGAAATAGTGACAGCAAGAAGAAATAAGACAACTGAGCCGATAAACTCGTGACTTCATCTTCTGAAAATCGTCTAGCAAATTCAATGACATGCTTTTTTATCGGATTAAAATTTAACTTAGCCATAAGTATATCTCCATTCTATTTGAGTCTACTCATCTGCTTATTTAAATTTGATTAATTCAATTAACTCTTCTAGTTGACTGGCAAAATGATAAATCGAAACTAACTTTTGATGAGCTAGCTTATAACTCTGTTCAACTCTTCGTTCGAACAAAAGTGCTGATTGATATGGACTCAACATCAATCGTTGACTTTTCTTTTGGACAAAAGTTGTTTGCTGTTTGTTTGGCTGATTTCTTTTCATTTTAATTGTAGCGATAAGAGTACATACACCAACAACAATAGGAACGAGTTTTGTTCTACGATCATTCTTCACTTATGTCACGACTCCTTAGATTTTCTCTTCAGTTCGAATCGATTGTAATAGTGCTTGGCAGCCTGCTTCGATCAATTCATACGTTTGATCAAAATCTCCCGTATAGTATGGATCTGGAATGTCTTTAATCGGTGCATTTTCAACAAAATCCATTAACCGGAGCATTTTAGCTTGTGTCGTTTGCTGCTGAATATGCTCAAGATCGATTAAGTTTTGCTCATCCATTGCAATAATGTAATCAAACTGACTAAAGTCTGACGGAGTGATTTGTCTTGAATAGATGCCTTGGAATGAGAGCTTATATTCGTTTAGTTTCTTTTGTGTTCCCTCATGTGGCGCTTTTCCCTCATTCCAATCGCTTGTCCCCGCAGAATCAATGATAAACTTGGCTGATAGACCTGCTTCGTTAACTAGATTTTTAAAATAAGCTTCTGCCATTGGTGAACGGCAGATGTTTCCTAAGCAAATGAATAATACTTTTATCATATCTATTCCACCTTTTCTTCATTAGTACACCTATTATAACAAAATATCGCTAAGAAAAAGACCTAACCACGCATTGAGACGGGATTAGATCTTCTTTTGCTAAAAATATCTATGCCATTTTTCCAAAAATGACTGATTCAAGTTCGCATGCTGGCACTGGTTTACTGAAATAGTAGCCTTGATAATAGTCACATTGATTTTCTTGAAGTAGATGAAGGATTTCTTTTTCTTCGACGCCTTCTGCAACTACTTTTAGACCAAATGTATGGGCAAGTTGGATCATCGCTTTAACAATTTCAGCGCTACTTTGCTCAGTTAAAGAGCTTCTAATAAATGATTGATCAATTTTTAAATAATTAATTGGAAATTTTTTTAAGTAACCAAATGATGAGTACCCCGTACCAAAATCGTCGATCGAAAATGTGATCCCCATGCCACGTAATGTATTCATCGTCTCAATACAATCTTCCGTATTTTCCATTACACTATTTTCGGTAATTTCAATTTCCAAATATTTCGGATCCATCTTTGTTTCTTGAATAATTTCCATAACTTGATTTACAAAATCAGGTCGTTGGAGTTCAATTGCCGAAACATTGACAGCAATCCGAATTGGATCAAAGCCTTGATTCACCCAAGTATAATGCTGCTGACAAGCTTCTCTAATGACCCATTCACCAATCTGTGTTATCACTCCTGTTTCCTCAGCAATCGGAATAAAAGTTGCTGGTGAAATTGGTCCTTTTTTAGGATGCGTCCAACGAATAAGCGCCTCAAGGCCGGTAACTTCACCTGTAATCACATTTAATTTTGGTTGATAGTGTAAACTGAACTCATCATACTTCAAAGCTTTACGAATATCTGATTCAAGCAAAATAACTTCTTGATACATTTCATCCATTTTTATCGTATAAAAGAGCCTACTGTTTCTTCCATTTAATTTACAATAGTGAACAGCAATACTCGCATGGTTAATCAACTCTTTTTCATTCCAGGCATCAACACCATAGTAACTAATACCAATTGAAGATGTAACAAAAAATTCATGACCTTGGATCGAAATGGGTTGCTTTATTTGAGTCAACATTTGTTCACTCACCTGTTTAACACCTTGAACAGACAATTCCAAAATCAAGCAGAACTCATCTCCACCGTAACGATAAACCGAACCTTTTTCACCAATTACAGATTGAATGCGCTTTGAAATAATTTCAATTACCTGATCCCCAATCGCTTCTCCAAGTGTGTCATTAATATACTTGAGACGATCAATATCACAATAAAGCACAGCAAATGGTCGTTCCTCACCATGTTGAACAGCTACTTTTAGATCATCGCGAAGCTTCGCACGATTCGGCAATTTTGTTAGCGTATCATAATAAGCCAATTGTTCAACCTTAGCCTCCGCACGCTCAAGTGATGAGATATCAACAGATGAGCCAACGACTTCAATCACTTCATCATTTTCAAAAACAGGTGACAACATTGTGTAAAGTGTTAGTTGCTCAATTCGGTGCTTGAAAATCACTTCACTCCCAGTAAATGCTTGTTCAAAGTGAGTGGTAATCTTTGTTGTATCATTGCTAAAAAAAACATCTTCAATATATTTATATTTCAATTGCTCTGTCGTCACTTTTATTTTTTGTGCAAGTTTTCCTTCAAATAAACGAAAACGATATTTACCGGTTTCCTTATGCTGTTGGACACGAAACGTTAAGTTCATTAGCTGGCTAAATAATTTACGATAGTCACCTTCAAGTGATTCAATCAAGTGCTTATCAACGTACTTTACATCACTAATGTCTGTACGGAATACCAAATAAGATGTGTAATTTCCTAGATCATCAGCAATTGGAATGATAGTCGTCCGAAACCAAAAGATTTCACCCGATTTTGCTTGGGTGCAAATATCTCCAGTCCATGTCTTTCCAAGCCTGATCGTATCCCACATCTCTTGATAAAAGTGAGGTTGATGCACGCCAGCATGAAGAATTCGATAATGATGTTGGAGCAATTCTTCTTTTTGGTAGCCAATTTTTTCACAAAACTGATTATCTATGTATGTAATATAGCCTTCATCATCCATCACAAGTACTTGAAAAGTATTACTCATCTGTTCAACAATTGGATTAGGTAGATGAACATGAGTGTTGATGTACTCGTATAAATCTTTGATCGTTTCAGTTTTTAATTCATCTGTTGGTTGGCGCTCAATTGCATCGATTAATTGATTTATTTTATTATAAATGTCAAAGTTTCCAATCCGATTCAACGTCATTATGTCACCTTTCTACAATCTCTAGGTTGTTATATTATCTTCTGTTTTTGTTTGTAGCCATAATATCGGTTATAATTTGCTCAAGTTTAGCCGCTAGTTGATTGTGTTTCATTTCTTGATATTCTTCTGGATAAATTGGGTCAGCAACGGTTAAAGTAAATTTAGCTGGTTTAAATCGTTTGTTGTTTTTTTCAAATGCATCGTATGTCCCATCAATCGCTAATGGCACGATAGGCACTTCGGCACGTGTCCCTAGTCGCAAGCTCCCTGATTTAAAGCGTTCAATTTCTGGTCCTTCCCCTCTCGTTCCTTCGGGAAAAATGACCATTGATTGGCCTTGTTTTAAGCTTTCGATTCCATCGTCAATGACTTTTAGAGCAGCCCGTCGATTTGATCGATCAATAAAGACACATTTTAATTCCATCATCCACCGATTGATAATCGGAAGTTTTTTTATTTCCTTTTTAGCAATAAATCCGATCGGTTTTTCTAAGTAGCCCAATAGTAATAGGATATCAAAGAGTCCTTGGTGATTGGCTACGAACAGAACAGGTTGATCAGGAATTCGTTCGATACCCGTCACTGAGACAGTTGATTTCGTTTTTTTGATTACTTTTTGGGAAATGCGAGCCGGGGTTTTAAAAACCTGTTTTGCCTTGTCAGCATAGGGGATATTCGGTATTTTTTTCACTTGTCGTAATCTAGGAAGGCTACCGACGATCTGAATTAAGGCATAAAGATAAATCCAAAGTGTTCTCATAAAATCACCTCTTCCTCGAAACACGTATTGTCTAAAGTTTTATAGTAAAAACCTTCGTTTTTATTGATATATAGCCTTTTAACACAAAAAAACTT
>NZ_BAABDL010000157.1:0-2595 GCF_039539605.1 Amphibacillus indicireducens
AATCAATATACAGATGAGAATCTGTCTCTTATGGTTCCAAAACAGAAGAAGTACTACTATCCTGCAGTTCCTTCTGTATGGGATAAAGAAGATGTTATACGCATGTTGAATGATATTGACCGAGGTAATCCAACTGGTAAGAGAGATTATGCAATCTTACTTCTAGTTGCAAAACTAGGTATTAGGGCAGGAGATATTAAATCTTTGGAGTTATCAGATTTAAACTGGCAATCAAAAATTATAGAAGTAAAGCAAAATAAAACAAAGAATATCGTAACATATCCCATTCTAAAGGATATAGGTTGGGCATTGATTGATTATCTAAAGAACGGACGACCTATTAGTAATTCTCCCTATGTTTTTATCCGTATGAATGCACCTTATGATGCTTTTGGAGAAAATGCTAACCTACACAATATTATCACGAAATACACTAGACTTTCTGGTATCACTATTCCGCGTGCTAAAAAACAAGGATTACACTCGCTAAGGCATACTCTTGCGAGTACTTTGCTTGAACAGGGTACGCCATTACCAGTAATCGCAGAAGTCCTTGGACATTATAACACCAAATCAACTAGTGTCTATCTGCATACAGACATAGAAAGTTTAAGGAAATGTGCTGTTGATCCGGAAGAGGTGTTTAAAAATGTCTAACAGAACTATTGTTTTTCAAAGCGTTCTTGGCGAACTAATCGCAGGATATATTGAAGAAAAGAGAGCTGTAGGCTATAAATACAATAAAGGCTCTTCTCTTTTGAAACAATTTGATAAATTGGTTGCTAGCGAAAATTTAGTTGAAACGAAGCTTCCGAAGGAAATTGTACTACTTTGGACGAAAAAAAGAGCAAATGAAACTGCTAGTAATAGGAACGGTAGAATCTCAATCATACGTGGACTTGCAACATATATGGTCCGTTTTGGTCATGAGGCATATATTTTTCCGGCCGCCTCTAATTCTATTGACAGATATTGTTATGTTCCTTATATTTTCTCAGAAATAGAGCTAAAGAATATTTTTATTGTTTGCGACAGTTATCCTATTTCAGATGTTTCTCCTAATAGACATTTAGTTCTTTCTCTTTTGTTCCGTATATTGTATGGTTGTGGACTACGGATATCAGAAGCATTGAATCTAAGTCTTAAAGATATTGATTTGAATCGAGGTACATTATTCATTCGGGATACGAAATTTGGAAAAGAAAGAATGGTTCCGATGGCGGAAACACTGACAAGAGGATGCCGCATGTATATAGAAAGAAATCATTACTTAAATTCTAGTGATACATTCTTATTTCCATCACCTTTCGGTGGACGTTATAGTGAAAGCACGATATATAAACTATTTAGGCAGGTTCTATGGAAGGCCGGTATTTCTCATAGTGGAAAGGGTCCAAGACTGCATGATTTAAGACATACATTTGCTGTTCACTGTTTGAAAAAATGGGTGTTAAATGGAGAAGATATGACGAATTTACTTCCCTATCTTTCGACATTTCTAGGACATGTTGATCTAAGAGGTACTCAACATTACATGAGACTGACGGCTGATTTATACCCTCAAATTATAGTTTCAGTCGAACATAGCTTTTCATCTTTAATACCGGAGGTATCGTTCAATGAAACAGACTGATTTCGCACGAACACTTACACGATTCCTTTCGGATTATCTTCCAAGCCAACGTAACGTTAGTACCAATACAATAAAGTCATATCGGGATACATTTAAACAAGTGCTAATGTATTTTGGCATGGAACTTAATATTAAACCAGAACGGCTTACCTTTGAAAAGATAAAAGTGGAAAATATTAGAGAGTTCCTCCTGTGGCTAGAAAAAACGCGTAACGTTGGCATTAACACTCGTAATCAAAGATTAGCGGCTATTCACAGTTTTTATCGTTATACTCAATCAGAGTATCCTGAAATGTTACTAGAGTGCCAAAAAATTCTGGGAATCCCATTTAAAAAGAGAGAAATGAAGACAATTGAATTTCTTTCACACGATTGCCTAAAAAATATATTAGAACAACCAGATACTAACAAAAAAAGAGGGCGCCGTGATCTAACAATAATAGCTATTCTTTACGACACAGGTGCAAGAGTACAAGAATTAATCGATTTAAAGACAAGTGATGTTAGACTTACAAAGCCTGTCACTATTACCCTAACGGGTAAAGGAAATAAACAGAGAAGTGTTCCCATTATGGAAAAAACACATAAACTCTTGGAAAGTTATATGAACGAAAATAATTTATTAGAAAACGGAAAGCAAAATCATCCACTATTTTATAATAGTAATAGACGCCCATTCACAAGACCAGGCATAACATATATTTTAGAGAAATATTTAAAACAGGCTAAGAATACTAATTCGGAAGTTCTATTTCCTGATAAGCTTCATCCACATATGATTAGACATACGAAAGCCATGCATTTATTAGAGGCTGGAGTAAACCTAATTTATATAAGAGATTTATTAGGACATGTAAATGTTACTACAACTGAAATTTATTTAAAAGCCAGCACAGAAATAAAAAGAAAAGCATTAGAAGCTGCATATGTGGAAGTCGTGACACAAGATATTCCAGTTTGGG
>NZ_BAABDL010000158.1:0-1118 GCF_039539605.1 Amphibacillus indicireducens
TTATTATTTTTACTGTCCACTTATGTACATTTATGATATAATGAAATTAACGAAAGATTCTTTGAGATAGGAGGAACGCCAATGTATGTCTCAGTAACTGGATCAGGAAGTGCTCGTGTCATCCAATTCGTCGAACAACACCGCATTCCAAAGACAAAAAAGAAAAAGACAGTCGTGATTAAAACAATCGGAAACTACGAAAAAATGATCGCAGAGGATCCACAAATTATTGAAAAACTCAAAGAAGAAGCCAAGCGCCTCACGGCTGAGAAAAAAGCCAGAAACAAGCCGATGAAAGTCGAGTTATCACGGCAACCGATTTTGTCTCCATCGGACACAACACCCTCTTTTCATTTTGGGCATGCGGCCATCAAAGCGTTGTGGGATTCTCTTGAGTTGGATGCTTTTTTTAAGACGATGGATCAAAAACGGAACCAAGCACAGCTGATTGAAGCAATTTTTAGTTTAGTGATGCATCGGATGATGGACCCACAAAGTATTCGTTATTCCTATTTGGATTTGCCTCACTTTGCAGGCATCACTCAACATCATAAAGATCTCTATTACAACTTGTTGGATAAATTGTATATTTACAAAGATCAGCTTATTGACCATCTATGTGATCAGTTCACGACAAAGACAGAGCGAACAGGACCTGTCGCCTATTATGACGTCACGACGTATCGTTTTGAAAGTGTGAACGCGGGGGAGTTGCGGTTGTTTGGTTACTCAAAAGACAATAAACACAATGAAGTTCAGGTGGTGATGGGGCTTCTAATGGATAACCAAGGCATCCCGATCAGTTATGAGCTTTTTCCTGGAAACACAATGGATCAAACGACATTAACTCAGGCAGTAGAAGATCTCAAGGCACGGTATAAAATGGACAAAATCGTTGTGGTAGCTGATCGAGGATTGAACGGAAAAGATAATCTCGCTTATTTAGTGAATCAGGATCATGATTTCGTCATCAGCTATACGCTAAAGAAAGCACCTGAATCCTTGAAAACAATGGCTCTTGACGAAATGGATTGGGAGAATATACAGACGGATGAGAATGGAGAAATCCTATATAAAGAAAAGATAATTGCCCATCAGTTGTCTGTGAAAGTGGAACT
>NZ_BAABDL010000159.1:0-551 GCF_039539605.1 Amphibacillus indicireducens
AACCCGCTCTGGGTACTTACCAGTACGTTCCCTATACCGCTCAATCGCTGGGATCAAGTCCTCTGATTCGTTAAAGGCATCAAACGAGAGTCGCTCAAGGCGAAGAAAGCCGTCGACTTGGCTGACGTCGAGCTTCGCACCGAATTCAGTAGACGCTTTAGCCTTTCCACGAACGATTGGCCGAAGATACGGCTGGTGGAAGCTAACGATTCGATTTGGAGTACGATGAGTCTTGTTCTGATACATGTCGTTCTGTTGTTCGTAGATTTGTTGAATCGTGTAAAAATCATCGGATTGATCCTTTGTCAGGACAGCTCCTTGTTCTTGAAATGTTTCAATGTAGCGCAGGTCACGAGCGATGTAGTTTAGTTGCTTGCGGATGGCGGCACGAATCACTTTTTTGGACTTCTTTTTCTTCTTGGCGATGGACAAATAATCTTTTCGAGCTTTGCGGCGATACATCCGCGGTTTGGTGAAGCCATAAGTTTCGCAGAATTCATCTACAATCTTCTCCGCATGAAGACGTGCATCGTTCAACAGGGCGATGTCTT
>NZ_BAABDL010000160.1:0-1426 GCF_039539605.1 Amphibacillus indicireducens
TCCACCAGTCAAATTCATTTAGGTTGATATTCGCTAGCAAGGGTGAAAGTATTCCACCTTGTGGCGTCCCTTTTGTCGGATAAACGGTTTTTCCATTTGGTAAAACAATAGGTGCTTTTAACATTTTCCGAAGTATAACAAGCAATTGTTTATCTTGGATTCCCATTGTCCAAATTTGTTGCATTAGTTTCGAATGTTTCACTTCATCAAAGAAACCTTTGATATCCACATCCACAACGTACTGCATTTTAGAGTTGTTTATCCGTCCAGCACATGCAGAAATTGCATTTTCTGCCGATTTGGTCGGTCTGAAACCAAAACTGTATTTGTAAAACTTAGCCTCACATATAGGTTCTAACACTTGTAAGATACATTGTTGCGCTACCCGGTCCCACATAGACGGGATTCCCAATGGTCTAGTTTTTCCATTCGGTTTTGGTATTTCGACACGCCTTACTTTTCTAGGATTATAATGCGCGAATCTTTTCTTCACAATTTCAATGAATTCACATGTGCTTAGCTTTTCAATATCATTGATTGTGACTCTATCCTCTCCAGCAGTTGCACTCCCGTTATTTCGCTTAATATTGCGATAGGCAAGAAGAATGTTATTGTCCGAAGTAATGATAGACATTAGATTCGTTAACTTTTGGTTTTCTTTACTCTTTGCAAAAAGCATATCAAATGTTTCTGTCATGCCGTAGTATTCCGCATGACGTAGCCTCGTATTTTTCATTCTAGGGATTTTCTTATAATTTTCATTCAAGGTCTATCACGCTCCAAACTTAGCTCGTGACCTTTTTTGTCATACAAGAATCCTTGAGGTGATTGAGTTGAAATTAAGTTGACCAAACGACTTGAGGCTGTTGCTTCATTTCCATTACAGAAACTTCAACGCTCGTGCCTCTACTCTCACTATCACAAAAGGAAGTTATAGACGAACCTTTACTTCCTAACACTTCAGCGAGTGTGCACTCTCCATGTTGATAGCTTTCCACGTTCCCTTAACTCTATCTATATCTTAACTTAGGTGCTAGCTCTTGCCTGGCGTCCTCTCCACCGCCTGTAACAGTGCATGGAGCTTTCAAAACCACCATAGGTACTCGCCCACGGAACGCTCCTGAATTTTCATCAAGTCTATTCATTTCTAAATAGTTCCACTTACAGACATTTCGTTCGCTAGTTCGTCAGTATTTTACCACATTCTCACCATATTAAGTTTTAATGACTCCCGACCTATCCATTGCACCAACTACCTCTAGTTAGCTTTCGATTACCAATTGTATTGGCACTACGGCAATATTCAGCCGACTTCACCGAGCTTCACACCCTATTCTTTTACACATTCGAATAGCGCATGTCGGAGTATCAGAGTAGGCATTTCAAGGCGTTCCCCTCTCATTCTACCTATCGAGTTAAGAGTTCA
>NZ_BAABDL010000161.1:0-1387 GCF_039539605.1 Amphibacillus indicireducens
GTTGACATTTCATTTAAAACATGAAAAGACACCCTAACTTTTGGTATAATAGATTTTGCAGAATCACTACCAAAATAGAAGAGGTGCCTCCTACTATGATAACGAATAATACCCAAGAAAAGCAACTACCAAACGAAATAAAATCGGTTTTTAAAGAATTGAATGTGTTAAAGCATTTGCGTGATGCGGGAATTACGAAATCATTTGGATTTTCCTGCGGTTACATTTTCAAACTCATCTTCTGTTTAATCTTTGAAAACAGAAATTGGTTTCGTATGTTGGAAAGCAAGAAATCTTTAGAGCTTCCTGCAAAGGATACCATTTACCGTTTTCTGAACCATTCAACATTCAATTGGCGTCGCTTTCTACTTTCTCTGTCTGCATTTACCATTGGAAAAGTATCCAAGTTGACGCGCCATGATCGGCCTAAAGTATTCATTTTAGATGATTCATCTTATGACCGTAACCGAAGCAAACATGTCGAGCTTCTGGCTCGTTGTTTTGACCATGCTTCACAGAAAATGCGTTTCTACAAAGGCTTTCGTCTATTAACGTTGGGCTGGTCTGATGGCGCAACATTTCTACCCGTTGACTTCTCATTATTAAGCTCGAGAAAGAGTCACATTAACGGTATATCTAAAAAAGTGGATAAACGCAGCTCTGGTTACAAACGCCGAAAAGAAGCGTTACAAACCGCACCAGAACAGATTCCTGATATGATTACACGCGCGATTAAATCGGGCATTGATGCTTCCTATGTGTTAATGGATTCATGGTTTACACAACCACCTCTTATCAAAGAGATTACAGAACAAGGGCTTGATGTGATTGGCATGGTTAAAAATCTTAAGCAACGCTATCTTGTCAACGACAACCGTTTAAGTTTAAAGCAACTTTATCACTTGGCTACACCAAGTGATGAAAAGAACGGTATTTTACGCTCGATCTACACAACGCAAGCCAACGGTGTCCCTGTTAAGGTGGTCTTTGTGCGTAACAGAAATAAAAAAAGTGACTGGCTTGCCATTCTGAGTACCGACTGTACGCTGAGCGATCGAGACATTATTCGCATATATGGCATGCGCTGGGATATTGAAGTGTTCTTCAAAACGACAAAGTCGCTACTAAAACTTCAAAAGGAATTTCAAAGCCGCTCATATGATGCTTTAATTAGCCACACAACCATTGTGTTTACAAGGTACATTGTGCTGTCCTGGCAAAACCGATGCAACTCAGATGATCGAACCTTGGGTGGCATATTTTATGAATTATCTGATGAAATAAACGAGCTTGATTGGGCTGTCGCTTTACAGCAATTAATCGAACTTCTTGAAGATACCATAAAGCACACCAATAAAAGAATTCAAAAATTAATTAAAAGTCAACT
>NZ_BAABDL010000162.1:0-674 GCF_039539605.1 Amphibacillus indicireducens
CCTTTGGATAAAGAGTCACCCGTCAAGCCAAAAGTTGATCTGTCACGTATTTACGCTTCGCCACACACATTAGGTCTGATTTTAACGTATCACGTCAATTATGGTTTATCTGCAAGGAAAACAGCAGCCTTGATGTACGATATCCATCAATTAAAAATAACGCATCAAACGATATTAAACTACGCAAATAGCGTTGCCTTAATAACCAAACCTTTTATTGATCACTATCCATACGATTTATCCAGTAGTTTCTCTGGGGATGAGACCTATATTCGTGTGAAAGGTAAATGGCATTACTTATTCTTTTTCTTTGATGCCGTCAAAAAAGTAATTTTGTCTTATCATGTGTCACCTAATCGAGATACACCCTCTGCGATCAAAGCCATTGGTGATGTCTTAACAAAATTCAAAGATATGCCTGATGACTTAACCTTCGTCGTAGATGGAAATCCCATTTATATCTTGGCTCAGCATTACTTTGCGCAACGTGACATTCATTTCGATGTCTACAAAGTGATCGGTCTAACAAATGACGATCCTGTTTCGACAGAATATCGACCCTTAAAACAAATTATTGAAAGATTGAATCGGACGTTTAAGGGCAATTATAGAGCGACGACTGGCTTCGGATCTCAAGCAGGCTCTGTTTCTTACGTGACACTTTTTACGGCGTA
>NZ_BAABDL010000163.1:0-660 GCF_039539605.1 Amphibacillus indicireducens
CGAATTAAACCACATGCTCCACCGCTTGTGCGGGTCCCCGTCAATTCTTTTGAGTTTCAGCCTTGCGGCCGTACTCCCCAGGCGGAGTGCTTAATGCGTTAACGCCAGCACTAAGGGGCGGAAACCCCCTAACACCTAGCACTCATCGTTTACGGCGTGGACTACCAGGGTATCTAATCCTGTTCGCTACCCACGCTTTCGCTCCTCAGCGTCAGTTACAGACCAGAGAGTCGCCTTCGCCACTGGTGTTCCTCCACATCTCTACGCATTTCACCGCTACACGTGGAATTCCACTCTCCTCTTCTGTCCTCAAGTTCTCCAGTTTCCAATGACCGCTTGCGGTTGAGCCGCAAGATTTCACATCAGACTTAAAAAACCGCCTGCGAGCGCTTTACGCCCAATAATTCCGGACAACGCTTGCCCCCTACGTATTACCGCGGCTGCTGGCACGTAGTTAGCCGGGGCTTTCTCGTTAGGTACCGTCAAGGTACCACCCTATTCGAATGGTACGTGTTCTTCCCTAACAACAGAACTTTACGATCCGAGAACCTTCTTCGTTCACGCGGCGTTGCTCCGTCAGACTTTCGTCCATTGCGGAAGATTCCCTACTGCTGCCTCCCGTAGGAGTCTGGGCCGTGTCTCAGTCCCAGTGTGGCCGAT
>NZ_BAABDL010000164.1:0-561 GCF_039539605.1 Amphibacillus indicireducens
AATCGGTAATAATGAGTTTCTCAGCACGTGACGGTTATAGACGCGAGACTCAGAAGCCCCTTTTGCGCGTGCAGTTAAAATAAAGTCTTTTTGCTTCGTATCAATGATCTCATTTCGTAAATATTGAACGGTACTCACTGTTGTAATTAACGCCATCGAGAGCGACGGTAACATTAAGTGATGGGCACGACTTAAGAAGTATTCCCAAGTGCCCGGTGTTAACCCGGCTTGCACACTTGAACCTGTTGGGAACCAGCCAAACTTAAAGCCGAAGATCCATAACATCACAAGCGCAAAGATAAATAATGGCGTCGCAAATCCGACATACGTATAACCAGTGATCATTTGATCACGAAGTGTGTCATTATAGCGACCACTTGTAATCCCTAATGGAATTGCGATCAGATAGGTAAACACAAGTGTTGTTAATGATAACCAAACCGTATTATTCAGACGTTGACCGATTAATTCAGTCACATCCATTTTAAAACGGAACGATTGCCCTAAATCACCTGTCACCGCATTTGAAATCCAGTCAATGTATTGAATGTGCCAAGGATC
>NZ_BAABDL010000165.1:0-2335 GCF_039539605.1 Amphibacillus indicireducens
CTCTGTTTTTCATGCGATGGCTATCTCCGTTCATATGAAGAATCTCACATCGATGAAGGAGACGATCAAGAATCGCTGTAGCGATACCTTGATCTCCAAGCATTTTACTCCAACTATCAGGTCCTTTATTCGACGTTAAGATAATGGAACTTTTTTCATATAAATCACTGACTAACTGAAAGAATAGATTGGCTTCATTCGTTTCCATAGGCATAAACATCATGTCATCTATAATGACCAAATTTGATTTCCTAACACGGTTTAACCGTAGTTGAGACTTTCGTACATACTCTTCTGTTTTAAGTAAGGAAATTAATTCTGCCATTGATACAAAAGAAACTTGTTTGCCTTGCTTAATAGCTTCTAAACCTAAACCTATGGAAATATGCGTTTTCCCCACCCCTGGTGGGCCAAGTAATAAAAGATTAAAAGCTTGATTTAACCATTCGAATTCTTTTAGTTGACTAATTTGTCGGTCACTTAAGACAGCCGCTTGAGATGTATTAAAACTGTCTAGTGTTCTCTCAAATGGGAATTGTGCCCATGTCATATATTTTTGAATCATCTTTTCTTCTCGGCGTTTTTCTTCATGATTACATAGAGCCACAAGTAGTTCCTGATAGGTCCAGGACCTCTGCTCTGCTTCTCTTAATAAAGTAGGAAGAGCATCTGCAGTTTCAGTCATTCGAAACTGCTTGAATTGGCGCTGAAGGTTTTGTGTTGTTCCTATGATGATCTACCTCCTAATAGGTCTAAATACGCGTCTAAGGTTCGTTCTTTTGCTGTTATCTCTTGGTATATCTCCGGTAAAGTAGGGCTTTCCGGAGTGATATTTCCTGTCTGGACATGGCGACGGGCGATTTCTCTCGCTACGTCTCTCAATTGATTAGCACTCGTAAAGTTCAGTGCGATACATTCGTCTAAAGCTTCTTCTATATAGTCACCATCTCTTTCGGCTACTTGCTCCATAACACGTAATTGGTCACGGATATGTCTTGGGTAGTTTTCTTTTAATGTATGGATGAATTCCTTGGCTTTTTCTTTATCTCTAAAATAGATTAAGACATCGCTTATATGTTGATTTAGTTTTTGTTTCTTCTCTTGTTCTCGGCCATGTAATGGGTTTTTGACTAAGTTTCCTTTCCCTTTAGAAAGAGGGTGCGCATCAATCCATTTGCCTGTTTTATAATCATATAAATCTAAAAACCCGTCACGTTCGGAGACACGAACTTTACTATGCTTTTGTGGTTGATACGTGCCTATAGGCACAGAATAATAATTTGATTTATATTGAATCGTATTGTCTTTCAAAACAGTCTTTGTTATACTTTCATTGTTCGATCGAATGATTTTATTTGAAACCGGAATGAGGTGTGACTTTTCTAGGGCATACACTTTTTTCGGTTTCTTTTTTGTTCTTTCGTGGACTTTATCATTTCCCGTTCTTACCAGCCACCGTTCGCATTGTTCCTGCCATATATTTAGTGATTGGAACCGTCTACCACGTGCAAAGTTATATTTGATGTACTTAATGACTGATTCGATTTTACCTTTTGACTCTGGATCAGCTGCTCGACAAAGATAGATCAAAAATTGTCGTTCCTGTCTATACGCTTGGAATTGTTTCGTGTACAGAATATCTCCATTATTTTCACTGACAACCATGAGTTTGTCTTGATCGTATACAATTTCTTCTGTTCGACCACCATAGTATTCAAACGCATTTTCATGAGCTCTGATGACATCGTTTGTTGTAAAAGGCTTTTCTTGCCATTCTGCGTACTTATAACGTGAATGCGAGAGGACAAAACCAATGCAATACAACTTCACATATTTTCCATTCTCTGTTCTCTGTATCTTCATTTCTCCAAAGTCGACTTGCATTTGTTTGCCCATAGGTAGCTCAGGAACCGCTTCATAATTGCGATAAGTCATAACTTTTGGAATTCCATACTGTTCACGTAACTCTTTAACGTATGAGCGAATGGTACTTGGTGCAGCCTCATAGTAATTAAACTGTTCTTTCAACCAATCTTCTACTTGTGCTGCGGATAATTCAGGTTCATCACTCAACCATTCAAGAATCTTCTTTTTATAAGGATCCAATTTTTTCGAACGAGACTGTTGGGATTCTATCCAACGAACAGACTCATCTGGATCTTTATCTAGATAGGTTTTCACTGTATTTCTATGAATGCCTAACATGCGTCCGATTTTCGCATTCTTAAATCCTTTCTTTTTATAATGATGTACTTTTGCGATTGTATTCAACTTTTCAAAATCCACCTTTTCCTTCTCCTTTAACCAATAAACTTACTTATTTAGTTTATCAAAT
>NZ_BAABDL010000166.1:0-1251 GCF_039539605.1 Amphibacillus indicireducens
TTCTCATATAAGTCAGCAACGTAAGCCAAGCGAAGTAATTTACATTTCTCTCTAATCACATCAGCCATGATGCACACTCTCCTTAACGGTAGGTTGGAGAGAATCATAAACGCGCCAATCTACATCGTAAGGATGGTTCGTAGAAGTATCCAAACTTGAATCAAATCGCTTCTCTTCAGGAAGTAAATCATAAAAATTTTCATCTATTTCTTGCATCTCATGCGTTGTAATTAAGCTTAATAACCACTCGACACGCTCTTTTCTTAATTTCATGGATTCGATGTTTAAGTAATAAGCAATTCTGCCGGGTAAATAGGGAAAATACCTTGAATATACAATTGAACGTGGTTTTCGTCTCCAGCCTTTTAAGATAGATCCCCACGGGATTTCTCTTGTTTTGTTCATATATAGTCTAGGACCTTTGGAAAGCGTTTCGCCATTATAAGAAACTACTTTGTAGTCATCCCAATACAAAATCAAATGTAGTTTGCCATAGTGGTAACTTTTAGGGACGTGAATCAGCGCACCATCAATGCGTACTTCGCCATATTTATTAGCGATTACCGTCGATTGTTTGAAAACAGGATATTCAGAGTCGGGCAAAGCTAATCCATATTTCTTTTCTTCTTCCAACAAGTCCGCGATGATTAGATCCTTCTTATAATGAAGTCGTTGGTGATCTTTTTTACATTGATCAAATAATAAAGACCGTAAGTGCTCTAAATCTTTAATGACAGGGGATGGGGTGAAAAAGTTATAACGTACATATCCCACTTTGTTTTCCACATGTCCTTTTTCATTTCCTTTTCTCGGGTTACAAGCTTGTGCTTCAAATCCGTAATGCATTGAAAATTGACGAAAGGCATCAGTGAAAATAGTTTCCTCACCACGGCTCCTTGCCTTGACCACTGCTGCCGAAAGATTATCTAAACGAAGCTTTCTTGGGACAAATCCTGCCTGTTTAAAGAGCACTTTCAGTCCTTCAAGGAAACATTCTTGGTTTTCCGAAGGTAAAGGAACTGCCAGTCCTCCGTTACTGTATGGAAAACTCATGACTAAGCAATGAATATCTTTCACTTTTCCATCTTCGACAGCTTCCGTAATCCCAAAATCGACTTGAGCTTCTGCGGGAGGATGAGACAATCTTTCGTACTCTTCTTTCAATTCATCTGATTCATTGATCATTTTTTCTTTCCACTCATTCTTAATAAAATTACAAACGGTTCGATAAGAGCCCGTGAAGCCTAACTT
>NZ_BAABDL010000167.1:0-920 GCF_039539605.1 Amphibacillus indicireducens
AACTGAACAGCTTGATCCAATGGTTAAAGCTTGGCAAGATCGCTCGCTAAAGGACAAGGCTTACCCCTATATCATGACAGATGTACTCTACATTAAAATTAGAGAAGACCACCGTGTTGTGTCCAGAAGCTGTCATGTTGCGATCGGCATTACAAAAGACGGTGAGCGAGAAATCATTGGATTTATGATTCAAAATAATGAGAGCGATGAAACATGGTCAACATTCTTTGAATACCTTAAAAGCCGTGGTTTACATGGTACAGAACTCGTTATTTCAGACGCTCATAAAGGCTTAGTAAAAGCGATTACAAAATCATTTACGAATGCGACTTGGCAAAGATGCCAGGTGCATTTTATGCGGAATATCTTAAGTAAGGTTCCAAAAAAGAACTCAAAACCTTTCCGCGAAGCTGTTAAAGCTATTTTTAAATTTACAGATATTGACTTAGCTCGAACCGCCAAAAATCAATTAATCCATGACTACATGGATAAGCCTAAATATAGTAAAGCATGCGAAACGCTTGATGAAGGTTTTGAAGATGCTTTTCAATACACGGTTGTTGGCAAAGGTCATGCAAGACTTAAAAGCACAAATCTCTTAGAAAGATTAAATGAAGAAGTCCGTAGAAGAGAAAAAGTGATCAGGATCTTTCCTAATCGCGCTTCCGCAAACCGATTGATTGGTGCAGTCCTGATGGATAGACATGAAGACTGGTCAAGCTCATCAAGAAAATATATTCAGTTTGATCACGCTAATTAAGTGATTGTAACGGAAGGTGGTGACTCCAGCGGGAATAGGATGAGCTGAAGATCCACTTTTGTAGCGCTCTTTGCTTCAAAAGTTAGCTGAAGCCATCCCCGCGGAAAGCATCCACCTGGAGTGAAAATCACGGGTAAAAGCTCCATTTCTGATTGTTCTT
>NZ_BAABDL010000168.1:0-559 GCF_039539605.1 Amphibacillus indicireducens
CGCTTTTGAAATTCTTTATCATTATAAATTTCCAATTTCTCACGTACAGCTAGTTTTAGTTCTCCCATGGTTGTATATATTTCATTTCTTAATGAAGCAATAACTGCCGTTGCAATTTTACCAACCGCTCCTTCAACCGCTGCTTTCTGTTTAGGTTTTCTTACCTGAGCAGGCATAATGGCCATAACATAATGGTTTGCGAGAGCTTCATATTGTTCGTTTAAAACGATGTCACCCTCTTTGGGGTGAGTTATTACACCGGTCTTCAAATTGTCGCATATTAAACGAATTGTGGTACCGTCAAAATAGGTGAACATATTTATATGGCAACGTAGCCAGGTATCACTTTTCATATCAAGCGTTGGTTCCACATAAGTGTATTGACTATAAGGAAGAGCTCCTACAAACAGATAGACAGTGGTTATTTCACCTGTGTCTGGATTTAATAAACTCATGGTTGATCCACTCCAGTCAACTTGAATTGAGACGCCGGGTTTATGTTTCAAATGATTCGTTAATCGATATTGATCAATGTGCTTTTGATAATCTTCGCAAAACT
>NZ_BAABDL010000169.1:0-1759 GCF_039539605.1 Amphibacillus indicireducens
AATGAATTGAGGGCTTGACATGCGAATTAAAAAAAGTTATTCGAAAAAATCTGTATCTTATTCAGTGATTGAAAATGTGCGTGATATCAACGGAAAATCAACAACAAAAGTGGTTGAAGCTCTTGGAAATGCAGATCAAATTCGCGCGAGACATCCAGGTGTAGATCCAGAAACTTGGGCGCGGGATTATGCTAAAAAATTAACTGAAGAAAAGAAAAAAGAACAGGCACCGATCATTGCGAAGTATCATCCTCAGAAGAAAATTGGTCACGACAAGCGTCGTTCTTACAATGTTGGTTATTTGTTTTTGCAATCGATCTATCATCAATTAGGATTATCCAAAACAACTCAAGCCATCCAAGAGAAATATAGGTTTCAGTATGACTTAAATGAAATTTTATCTAAATTAATTTATATGCGAATTTTGTTTCCTACATCCAAAAAGAGTTCATTTGAACAAGCTCAATTTTTATTAGAAGGGATTCAATGTGAACCTCATCAAATGTATCGCGCTTTAGATGTCTTAAAGAAAGAATCTGATTTCATCCAAGAAACGGTCTATAAAAATAGTTTGAAAATCGCCAAACGAAATAAAAAGATTTTATATTATGACTGTACCAATTTTTATTTTGAAATCGAAGAAGAAGAAGGTAACAAAAAATATGGCCTATCAAAGGAAAACCGCCCAAATCCAATTGTTCAAATGGGATTATTTATGGATGCATCAGGACTTCCACTCGCTTTTTCTATATTTAGCGGTAATGACAATGAACAAGGCTCACTTAAACCGTTAGAAAAAAAGATCCTTAAGGACTTTAAATTATCTGAAGTGGTGGTGTGTACAGATGCCGGGTTATCCTCTGAAAAAAACCGCATCTTCAACACATTGGGGAATCGAGGCTTTATTACTACACAATCCATTAAAAAGTTAAAAAAACACCTAAAAGAGTGGGCGATGGATCCTTCGGGCTGGCATATTAAGCCGGGAGACAAGGCCATTCATCTCTCAGAAATTGATGACAGTCCCAGCAACCAAACAACCTACTTTAAGGAGCGCTGGATTAATGAAGGTGAAATTGAGCAACGATTTCTTGTCACATTCTCACCAAAATATAAACATTATCAACAAACCATTCGTGAACGTCAGATTGATCGAGCACTAAAAAAAGTTGATCGTCCATCATCCTTAAAAAAGAAAAGAGCGAATGATCCCGCTCGTTTTATCTCAGTGCAGCATGTGACTGTGGATGGAGAAATAGCCAAAAAAGCACACTTGTCGATTGATGAATCTGCGATTCAAAAGGAAGCTCAATACGATGGGCTATATGGTATCTGTACAAACTTAGAATCAGATCCTTTAGAGTTGATCCGGATCAATCATCAGCGGTGGCAAATTGAAGAAAGTTTCCGCATTATGAAAAGTGAATTGAAATCAAGACCAGTCTATGTTCGAAAGGATGATCGGATAGAAGCCCACTTTTTAACCTGTTTTCTTTCTTTATTAGTCTATCGAATATTGGAGCAAAAACTAGACGATCAATTTACTTGTCCAACGATCATCAAGACGTTACGCGATATGAACATGATGGAGTTGTCAGGTGAAGGTTACATTCCGTTATATCAACGCACACATTTAACAGATCAATTACATGAACTCTTTAGCTTTCGAACAGATTATGAAATAGTCAAAACTTCAAATATGAAAAAAATTTTGAGACACACGAAAAAGACAAAATAGTACTCACTTTTCAACCTAACA
>NZ_BAABDL010000170.1:0-504 GCF_039539605.1 Amphibacillus indicireducens
GGAAGCGTACCTAAACCACCAGTTCCTGTTTTATCAATCGCAGTTGAATCTGGATCTGTTGGCTTAGGATCTACTCATTCAGGATCAGCTGGTAACGGAGGATTCTGTTCCGGCTGATCAAATTGATTATACGGCCAGACAAAAGATTTATTACTATCAAATAACGAACCTCTCGCATTCCTCATTGCTGGTAAATTACTCTCTACAAATGTATTGAAATTGTTCTGATATCCCGAACCGTCATATGAATTGACAAACATCCAATAAGCTAAGTCGGCATGTGCGTCATTATTAGCGGCATCAGGAGATCCAAATACCGGCGACATAGGCGCACCTGCTGCGAAGAATCCTGGGTAAGCATTTAATAACGTATTCGTATATGCTCCACCCCATGAAAAGCCCGCAACATAAATGCGATTCGAATCGACCGCACCACTCGCAACTAAATCATCAATAACTGCTTTCACAGCATCTGTAGAAGGTGTACTCGTACCATTATAAGAA
>NZ_BAABDL010000171.1:0-1075 GCF_039539605.1 Amphibacillus indicireducens
CGCACACGGCATTCCATCGTTCGTCAACTATTTCATTTTCCTCAATCTTGTTGTTATTATTCGATTCCCCTAGTGTTACAGTTCTTCGTTACCAACTAATACCCGTAGTTTATTAAGCTTTTTCATTTGCTCCCCATTTAAATTCAAATGTTCACGATACATACGGATTGTGTCAATTACTGTGGCATGAATCAGTCGATGAACGTCTTTGGTGACCAATACTAAATTGGAATACCTATCATCTTTTGTCAGACTCCATAATTGTTTATGGTGACAATCCATTTCCGTTAGAATTAACTCTTCTCCCGATACAGCACATTTTCCCTTTTGCGCAATGAACAACGATATTCGATTATCGTTAAACTCTATCGTTGCCCGTTCGTTAATGACAGGATGTTTTCTAATCCATTGAACTTGCCAGTTTGGAACTGACTTTTGTTCTTTATGCATTAGTTCACGACCACTGGCAGTGAATTTATTCACACCATTTTTGGGCATTAACGCATTTTTTGTTCTAATAAACCCAATCGGGATAAGGGGATATCCATTTATATACCTTGTCATTTTTGATTTTAAATAAGGTTTTAAACCCTGGTCTTTAATTGGATAACTCGTTTGTTTACGAAGTGAAAACTGTTTTAATCGGTGCCGTTCTACAATTGTTAATTGGTATTGTATTGGCATTAAACTATCGTTTACTTGTGTCGCGATCTGATAGTAATTATGAATACCAATCACCATACTATTGTAGATTTGAATATTCCTAATTAAATCGTTTCCGTTTGCTGCTTTTTGCATGAGTTTAATTTGTTCTTTAAGTTGTCCTTTAATCCTCTTACGTGCATTTTCCGCTATATAGGACCGACACACATATCGTTTACGCTTAAAGCGGTCATAGCCTTTGCGTTCCATTTTCAGTTCAAATCCTAAAAATTCACTACAATTCTTTTTAAGATTCGTGATTTGGGATTTCTCTTCTGAAATAGGCAGACTTAATCGCTCTTCTAGCCACATTTTACTTGCCTGAAAAATCTTTTCGGCGTTGGAACGTGTTGTCGTAAAGATTTTGAAGTCA
>NZ_BAABDL010000172.1:0-607 GCF_039539605.1 Amphibacillus indicireducens
AAAGTGAAAAAATCACTTGAGAAGCCGAACCAAATCAAGTCTCAGTTAAAACGAGGACGTAATCAATACATTGCGCTGGATGCAGATTTGGATTCTGTCCATTTGGACGAAGAACGAATCGCATACCAGCAACAGTTTGATGGATACTACGCTGTCATCACCAATCAATTAAGCTATACAACACAAGAAGTAACCGACATATACGGCGGTCTTTGGCAGATAGAAGAGAGTTTTCGAGTACTCAAATCTGATTTAAGAGCACATCCTGTCTATGTGTGGACAGATGAACATATACATGGACACTTCGTTTTATGTTTCTTGAGTTTCTCTTTGATGCGATACGCACAGTATTTGATTCAAAAGAAGACCCATCAATCTCATTCTGGAAAAGTATTGTGTCATGCATTCAACGAACCTATGGTGTTGGTTCAAGGCGATTATCCAGTGGTCACAGTTACGCCAACAAATATTCCGTCCGCATATTTCGATGTGATGAAAAGCTTGGATATGCCAAGCTTATCTACTAATATGACCTTGGCAGAGTTTAAGAAGGTCACGAAGCTTGATTTAGCCCTCAATTATCAATAAGTGGACAGATATTTCTATT
>NZ_BAABDL010000173.1:0-1049 GCF_039539605.1 Amphibacillus indicireducens
TTTATTTATTTTTAGTTATATTTTGATAGCGTAATCGTGTGTAATATGATATAGTAAGTAGGAAGGCAGGTGATGATATGTATCTAAAAAAGACGAAAACGAAGAATGGCAGGATACATTTAAGTATTGTTGATTCCTATTATGATAAAGAAAAGAAATATGCCAGACAGGTTACAGTTGAAAGTATAGGGTATCTAGATGAGGCAGAAAAGCAGTACGACGATCCCATCGCTCACTTTCAAAAGCGTATTGAAGAATTAAAGCTCGCAAAAATGGAACAGAAGGAACCCATTCACTTGGAATTGTCCCTCAATGAAAAGATGAAAAAAGGAAAAGCATACCGTAAAAATTTCGGACATGTCGTCCTTAGCTCTATTTATCATCGTCTTGGCCTACATACCTTCTGGAAAAATCGTTCGCATCGCCGTAACTTCGGCTTTGATGCAAATATCATTTTTAAATTATTGATTTTTACACGCCTTTTATATCCGGGTTCTAAATATCAATCCTTTGAAAACCGCTCTTTATTTTTTGAAAGAAATAACTTCAATCTGCAGGATGTCTACCGCGCCCTTAGTTTCTTTAATGAAAAAAGGGATGATGTCTTAAAGTGGCTGCATAAACAAATAACCAAACAGTATGGACGGGATACCTCCCGTGTATTCTATGATGTCACCAATTATTATTTTGAATCAGATACAGTGGATGAAGAAGGCTTCCGTCACAAAGGGGTTTCAAAAGAACATCGCCCCAATCCAATTGTGCAAATGGGATTGTTTATGGATAATCAAGGGATTCCGATCACGTATCAGTTGTTTCCCGGCAACACCAATGATTCAATGACGTATCGTCCGAATCTCAAAAAGATGAAACTAGATTACGGTGTCAAACGGGCAATTGTCGTCGCAGACAAAGGGATGACCACTGGAGATAACATCTGGTATACATTATCGACCAAAGATGGATATGTATTCAGCATGTCTGTACGTGGGGCAAATAAAGAACTTAAAGATTACGTGACCAATGAAAACGGGTATGAATGGCTTGGA
>NZ_BAABDL010000174.1:0-905 GCF_039539605.1 Amphibacillus indicireducens
ACATCACCTATTGCTTTTAAGGCGGATGGTGTATCTCGATTAGGTGAAACGTGATAAGACAAAATAACTTTCTTAACCGCATCAAAGAAAAAGAATAAGTAATGCCATTTACCATTAACTCTAATGTAAGTCTCATCTCCACAAAAACTGTCAGACAGTTCGTATGGATAATGATCTACAAAAGGTTTGGTGATAAGTGCAACACTGTTTGCGTAATTTAAAATTGTTTGAGCTGTTATTCTTACATTGTGTATATCATACATTATGGCAGCCGTTTTTCGAGCCGATAGTCCATAGTTAACGTAATACGTCAAGATAAGTCCTAGCGTATGAGGTGATGCATAAATTCGAGAAAGATCAATCTTTGGTTTGACAGGTGACTCTTTGACCAATGGGTCAAAGTCTAGCTGAAATTCTCGAAAAATATATCTAACTTTAAAAGCTTGTGGGTCTTGGTTAAAACGTTTTCGTTCGTCCTTTGTCATTTGATTTAGTTTCTGTTTGTAATAGGGACAATGATTGTTTTTACACTTAAAAACATCAAAATCCTTACGTTCTTTAATACGTTCTAATGCTTTGGAACAATGAGGACATCTAAGTATTGCTTCTTTCAAAAAACGATTCTTTTGACTAAATAAGCAATCACACACTTTACACTTATATTGTCCTTTGTCACCATTGTTAGCGTAAAGATAGTTAGATGGTGCAGAGCACTTAGGGCAAGTGAGCCTCGCAGGTACTTTAACCACACTATTTTTCCTGCGAACGACAGGTTTTAAAGGTTTGTCGTGCTTGGTCTGATAATCTACTAGAAGTTTTTTATAATCTAATTTTTCTAATGTTTCAATGATGGGCATGTCATCAACTTCTAGCTTTCGATAAGGCTTATTAACTGGCTCATCGTA